>NZ_JBNNVU010000028.1:0-61988 GCF_050280705.1 Pseudomonas sp. NPDC089530
TGTCGCACATCCAGATCAAGGACACCTGCCTGGCCGATGGATTGCCGGGCAGCAGCAAGGAGAGAGTCAATGAATGACGCGGTTCACAAGAAGGGCGACGAGCTGGACACCGTTATCCTGTCGGTTGACCCAGAGCGCGAGCGTATCTCCCTGGGTATCAAGCAACTGGAAAGCGATCCGTTCTCCGAGTACGTTCAAGAGAACGACAAAGGTGCAATCGTTAAGGGTGTTGTAAAAGAAGTTGACGCCAAAGGCGCCATCATCACCCTGGCCAACGATATCGAAGCGACTCTGAAAGCCTCCGAAATCAGCCGTGACCGCATCGAAGATGCTCGTAACGTTCTGAAAGAAGGCGAAGAAGTAGAAGCTAAGATCATCAGCGTTGACCGTAAGAGCCGTGTAATCCAGCTCTCGATCAAGTCGAAGGACGTTGAAGACGAGAAAGAAGCTATCCAGAGCCTGCGCGACAAGCCAGCTGCTTCGGATATCGCTGCTGGTCCTACCACTCTGGGCGACCTGCTGCGTGCACAGATGGAAAAGCAGAACTAAGTTCTGTCAGACCATAAAAAGGGCGACTTCGGTCGCCCTTTTTTGTGTCTGTGATTTGGGTTTGGATAACGCCTATCAAGGGAGGGAAACCAATAGGGCTTCCGAGGTGTCTATTTTCCTAGGAGGATCAATTACCTATTTAGGGCTTAAGCTAAGTGATGACAAGCGGTGCCTGGCATAAGGAAGTAGATGAAAAATCTCATCGTGGTTTCTGCTGTTCTGATCCTGGTGGGGTGTACGGCTAACGCCAAGACCCATGCGGTTCGTGGTGTCAGTGGCATTGAGGTTGATTGTTCCGGCCTTGGGTCAGGGTGGGAAAAGTGCTATAAGCGCGCCGAGCACGAATGCAGAGGGAATGGCTACAAGGTCATCACCAGGTCCAGTGATGCCAAGGATGAAGAGGGGGATTATCCCTTCGGCAGGAATCCTGTGGGTTATCTCATGCGAACCATGCTTGTCATATGCAACTAATAGGATGGTGCGGAGGAGGTCGAATTGGTCGGTTTTTTGCTTTGTGCGCGACTGAGTATCTTTGTTTGCGGTGTCTTCTCAAGGCGAGGAGATAAGTCAATACGTGGGCTGTTCAAAACCCGCCGGTCGTGCTAAAACCTTTGGAGCGCTGTCTAGCTGCTTGAAAAAGAAGGGAAAAATATGACGAAGTCGGAGTTGATCGAACGAATTGTCACCCATCAAGGGCTACTCTCGTCCAAGGATGTGGAGCTGGCCATCAAGACCATGCTCGAGCAAATGTCCCAGTGCCTGGCAACCGGAGATCGCATCGAGATCCGGGGCTTTGGCAGCTTCTCTCTGCACTATCGTGCACCGCGTGTAGGTCGCAATCCGAAGACCGGTCAATCTGTGAGCCTCGATGGTAAATTTGTACCTCACTTCAAGCCTGGCAAAGAATTGAGGGATCGGGTTAATGAAGATGAAGAGGGTGATATCTGATGGCTCAGGTGTCTGGAGGGGGGGGTATTACTCGCATCATTTTTATTCTGCTGGCGTTGGTTGCTGCGCTAACGATTTTGATTTTTGTGCTTGAGAATCAGCAGGTTGTATCTTTGTCTCTCTATGGGTGGTCCGCCCCACTTTTGCCGATTTCTGCATTAATACTATTATCTTCGTTGTTTGGGATGGTTGTCGGTCCGATATTGCGATTTGCTATTAGGCGTAAGCGTACGCGATATCCTTAGTGATGTAGGTGACTGCAATGATGAAGGTGAGCTCTTTGTGGATATGTGATGTATCAATCTTGGCTTTGTCGGTTGTTACAATGTTTGCGTTGTTATAAGTCGTTGTTAGGTTTTTCTTGTGGCTGAAAGGTTTTTTTAAAAAAAAACATTAATTAATTTAGCAGTGGTTTTCTTTATGTCGAATGGTTCCGTCGATTTTTCAAATTCTGATGAGATTGATCTTAAGAGGGTTTTTTGTGTACTTTGGCAGCAAAAAAAATTAATCGCCTGCATTATGTTTGTGGCTGTATTTTTATCAGCGTGTTATGCGTTTTTCGCGGCGCCACTTTATGAGGCAAAAGTGTATGTTGTTCCTCCAACTCAGGATGATATTTCTAATTTAAACTATGGTCGAACCTCGGAGTCTGAGCTGCCCTATTTTACTGTAAAGGAAATATATTCTACTTTTTTATTTAACCTCCAGTCTGAGTCGGTGCGTCGATCATTTTTCAATGATATTTATTTGCCTTCTTTGGATGTTGCTAGGCGCAAGCGTTCGGAGGCGGCGCTGTACAATGAATTCACTAAGAGACTGGTCATTTCATCGCCTGGGAAAGACCTTGCAGAGCGATATCAGGTCGTGATGCAAGGGGATAGCCCTGCTGAGTCGGCGGAACTGCTGGATAAGTTCGTCATCCGTGCTGGAGAGGCGGCTAAGCGCGAGCTAATCAAAAATATAACTCGCGAAGCTGAAGTCAGGGCGATGAACCTGGCTCAGCAGATTGCCGCTGTGCGTGAGGGGGGGCAGCAAAAAAGGGCGGATTATATTGTCCAGCTGAAAGAAGCTTTGCAGGTGGCTAGCGAAATTGGTCTTCTGGATTCGCCCTCTGTATCGGGAAAGCTGTTTGTTGAGGTCTCTAATTCTCGGGAGACTCCACTCTATATGCGGGGGGCTAAAGCGCTTAGGGCGGAAATTCAGGCTCTTGAGAATCGAAAGTCGGATGATCCATTTATAATCTCCTTAAGGGGGCAAGAGGCCAAGTATGATCTTTACAGGTCACTAATGTCATTTGCGCCTTTGGGGGTAGAAGTTTATCGTATGGATGGCGCTATTAGTCAGATAGAGGACCCTATTAAGCCTCGGAAAGCAATGGTGATATTGGCTGGGTTGATGTTGGGTTTGTTTTTCGGGGGGGTATATGCTTTGGGGCGTGATTTCCTACGGGCGTCGTGATTTCTGTTTATTGTAGCGATAGTGCTGGAATTTTTGCTGGGAAGGTTTTCGTTTTTCTACTCTAGATAATCTAGTTGTGCTTCTCGCAGGTGGGGAGCTTGTAGGTGAGCGGAGGGGGCTGATCTGAAAATGGATATCCGAGGGGGCTTGGGAGTGTTGGTGGGATTCGCATGATCCGTCATGGATTTTGTCTTGTTGGGCTAGAGAGGGAGCTGGAGGGGAGGGCAGGGCCTCAGTCTGGAGGTCAGGATTGAGTCCGGCAAAAAGGGGGGGTGATGATTTGCTAAGGTATTTCTGTCCTTTCACGTGGGCGTCTTCAAGTATATTCCTGCATAATGTAAGGGTTGATTGCTTGGATGTGGTGCATCTGTGATGCTGTGTCACAGATTTGAGCGGTTCGGCACCCTGAATTTTATGAGATTGCTTTCCGTGTACGGCTGGTTTGATGGCCGTTTACACCGTATCCGCCTGGTGGGGTTCAAGCCGGTGGAGGTGGTTTGCAACACATGAGTGGGCTCACTTAGGTGTGGCAGGGGCGGAAAGTGGGGAGAGTCATTCGTGTTGCGGCCAGGGCATGGAGAAGGAGGGGCAATCTCTCAGGCAATAGTCGACCTACAACCAAATCAATTGTTTTTATAGATTTACCTTTCCTGAGTTGGAGTATTCCTGATGCACCTGCAGAAACAGGCCAGTGTCGCCAAGTTCAAAAGTAAAGAAGCGCTGATTGGTATTGTCGGTCTTGGCTATGTAGGCCTGCCGTTGATGCTTCGTTACAACGCTATAGGCTTCCGTGTACTGGGTATTGACATTGATAGTGGTAAGGTAGTCAAGCTCAATGCAGGGGAAAGCTACATTGAGCATATTCCCTCCAGCAAAATTTCTGAAGCGCGCAAGAGTGGTTTTGAAGCAACTGTCGACTTTGCCCGTGCTGCAGAATGCGATGCTTTGATTCTCTGTGTCCCTACTCCGCTGAACAAGTATCGTGAGCCGGACATGAGTTTCGTAATCAACACTACCGATGCGATCAAGCCATATCTTCGTGCCGGTCAGATTGTCTCGCTTGAAAGCACCACATATCCAGGGACTACAGAAGAAGAATTGCTTCCTCGTGTTCAGGAAGGTGGTCTGACTGTCGGTAAGGATATCTTCTTGGTGTATTCGCCTGAGCGCGAAGATCCGGGAAATCCTGATTTCGAGACGCGTACGATTCCTAAAGTCATTGGTGGAGACACTGCTGATTGCCTTGAGGTGGGCGTGGCTTTGTACGAGCAGGCTATCGATAAGGTCGTGCAGGTAAGTTCAACAAAAGCCGCCGAGATGACCAAGTTGCTTGAAAATATTCATCGAGCTGTGAATATTGGTTTGGTTAATGAGATGAAAGTTGTTGCTGACCGCATGGGTATCGATATCTTCGAGGTCGTAGATGCGGCAGCTACTAAGCCGTTTGGGTTCACTGCGTACTACCCTGGCCCGGGACTTGGCGGTCATTGTATTCCTATTGATCCGTTTTACCTCACCTGGAAGGCGCGCGAATACGGTTTGCACACTCGGTTCATTGAGCTGTCCGGGGAGGTAAACCAAGCAATGCCAGAGTATGTGGTCTCCAAACTCGTAGATGGACTGAATGAGCATGGAAAGGCATTGAAGGGTAGTAAGGTTTTGATCTTGGGGATCGCATACAAGAAGAACGTTGATGATATGCGCGAATCTCCTTCGGTAGAAATCATGGAGCTACTCGAAGAGAAGGGGTGCGTTATTGCTTACAGCGATCCGCACGTGCCGGTTTTTCCAGTCATGAGAGAGCACCATTTCAAACTTAGCAGTGAGACGCTTAGTGCTGAGAATATTGAAAAGTTTGATGCAGTAGTTCTAAGTACTGATCATGATAAGTTTGACTATGAATTGATCAAGTCTTCGGCGCGGTTGATTGTCGATAGTCGTGGTAAGTATCGAGCAATGGCCCCGAATATAATAAAAGCCTGACCCACTTAATTTATAGTGATGTATCCGACCAGAATTATTGATTTTGGTCGGGGTCGAACTTAAAGACGGAACAGTTCTCTATGAAAAAGTTTGCACTGATCGGCGCTGCCGGTTATATCGCGCCACGCCATATGCGTGCGATTAAAGATACAGGAAACTTGTTGGTTTCTGCCTATGATATCAACGATTCTGTCGGGATTATCGATAGCATTTCGCCTGATAGTGAGTTTTTTACCGAGTTTGAGCGCTTTCAAGAACATGCTTTTCGTCTGAAGCGTGAGTCGGCAATGTCTTTGGATTATGTTGCAGTCTGTTCGCCAAATTATTTGCATCATTCTCATATAGTTGCAGGTTTGCGACTAGGTTGTGATGTTATTTGCGAAAAACCCTTGGTGCCAAGTACTGAGGTGCTTGATGAGTTGGCGTTAGTTGAGCTTGAAACTGGTCGGCGTGTTTATAATATTTTGCAGTTACGGCACCATCAGGCCATTCTTGATCTTAAAGAGAAAGTTGAAAGAGAAGGTGGTGGCGAGAAGTATGATGTGGAGCTTACTTATATAACTTCTCGTGGGAAGTGGTATATGGAAAGCTGGAAAGGCGACCCTCGCAAGTCTTTTGGTGTTGCGACAAATATCGGTGTGCATTTCTATGATATGTTGCATTTTATTTTTGGAAAGCTGCAGCGAAATGATGTCCACTTTGTCAGTGAGTATAAGGCGGCCGGTTACCTTGAGTATGAAAAGGCTCGAGTGCGTTGGTTTCTTTCAATTGACGCAGGCGATCTTCCTGAGTCGGTAAAAGGTAAAAAACCAACTTATCGATCTATTACTGCGAACGGACAGGAAATAGAGTTTTCTGAAGGGTTTACAGATTTGCATACAAAAAGCTACCAAGAAATCTTGGCAGGCAGAGGTTATGGCATAGAAGACGCCAGGCATTGCGTGGAAACTGTCGAACATATTCGTCAGGCAGCCATTAGCATACCATCTGATGGTGAGGCACATCCTTTCGTGCTAGCGATGAGTAGTCAATAGTTGCTGAGCGGGGAGGTTGTTTGATGATTGACTCTGATTTAATAAAATTGGCTACTGGATTTGAATCCAATGCTCTTTGCTTTGACGGTGTCGGTGTGGCTGACTCTAAGGCGTTCGAGTCAGTCCTTACCTTTATGGATAACAGCAAATATGTTTCTACTGTTAATGCAAATGATAAGGTGAAAGCTGTTTTTGTTAGAGAGGGTGAACAGTCACTCTTGAGAGGGGATATTTGTGCATTAGTGGTTGATGACCCGAAGTGGTACTTTTTCACTCTTGTGAATTATCTTGCTCTAGTAAAGGTTAGGAGTACTAGTGTTGTCTCTGCTTTTGCAAGTATTCACGACTCGGCGACCATTGCGAGTGTTGGTGTTATTGTTGAAGATGATGTGGTTATCGAGCCTGGCGTGATTATCATGGAGGATGTCACGATTAAAAGAGGTGCTGTAATACGCGCGGGCGCTGTGTTAGGTGTTAATGGATTTGAACACAAAAGAACCTCAAGAGGGATGCTTACAGTTGCTCATGATGGAGAGGTTATTGTTGAGGAGCGATCAGAGATCGGTCCGAATAATACTATTATCAAGGGGTTCAGTTACCGTAATACAGTGATAGGTGCCGATACTAAACTGGATGCACTTGTCCATTATGCTCATGGTGTTCAGTCGGGGAAGCGTTGTTTGATTGCAGCTGCAGCTATGTTGGCGGGGCATGTGACATTGGGTGATAACGTGTGGATTGGGCCAAAAGCATCGATATCAAATCGTATTTCCATTGGTGATGGTGCATTTGTGACCTTGGGGTCTGTAGTGGTAAAAGATGTTGGTGTCGGAGAAAAAGTAACGGGTAACTTTGCTGTGCCGCACACGAAGTTCATTCGAAACCTGAAGAAGAGTTTGAAAGAATGATGGAGTTTATTGATCTTAAAGCGCAGCAAGTTATTTTGCGCGAAAAAATTGACAGCGCTATTCAACGCGTTTTGGATCATGGTCAGTATATTTTAGGGCCAGAAGTTACCGAGTTGGAAGAAAGGCTGGCTGCGTTTGTGGGCGCAAAATATTGCATCAGTGTTGCCAATGGCACCGACGCGTTGCAGATCGCTCAAATGGCTTTGGGCATTGGTCCGGGTGATGAGGTTATAACTCCGGGATTTACCTATATTGCAACTGCAGAAACAGTCGCTCTACTAGGGGCGAAGCCGGTATATGTGGATATCGATCCAAGGACGTACAACTTGGATCCTTCGCGGCTCGAGGCTGCAATTACTGCGCGCACCAAGGCAATTATTCCTGTTTCATTGTATGGGCAATGTGCAGACTATGACACTATTAACGCTATCGCGGCTCGTCATGGTATTCCAGTTATCGAAGATGCTGCCCAGAGTTTTGGCGCAACATACAAGGGGCGCAAGTCTTGTAATTTGACAACGATAGGTTGTGCCAGCTTCTTTCCAAGTAAGCCTTTGGGTTGCTATGGCGATGGTGGTGCTCTATTTACCAATGATGCTGAGTTGGCAAAAATTATCCGGCAGGTGGCCAGACATGGCCAGGAACGCCGGTATCACCATATTCGGGTGGGTGTAAATAGCCGCTTAGATACTCTCCAGGCCGCGATTTTATTACCGAAGCTTGAAATATTTCAAGCTGAAGTTGAACAGCGTCAGGCAATCGCAGAATGTTACTCTAGTGCCTTATCGGAAGTTGGCGTTCTCACATCACCTTACATTGAGCCTTATAATGTTTCTGTTTTTGCCCAGTATACGGTGCGAGTAGCTGATCGCTCTATCATTCAATCCAGCCTCAAGGACTCGGGTATTCCAACAGTTGTTCACTATCCGGTTCCACTTAATAAGCAACCGGCTGTGGGCGATGCTACCGTTCATTTACCGGTTGGCGATCGAGTGGCTGAAGAGGTGCTTAGTTTGCCTATGCATCCTTATTTGAGTCTTGAGGATGTATCTCAGGTAGCGAACGCTTTAATGAGTGCGTTGGAGTCTGTCAAGTGAGCTTGTTGGGAGCTACAGATTTCGCTTTTTTGAATTTTTTGGATTCGAGAAATTGAGCCAAAAGTTGACCTTGTCAAGGTATTGGCGCGATGTAGTTCTACAGGCGTCAGGTAATAGTGTCGCTCAGGTAATAGGACTGTTGGGTATTCCTATTTTGGCTCGCCTATACCATCCGCAAGACTTTGCATTGCAGGGTATATTTTTGCAAGTGGTTATGTTTTTAACTGGAGTAATGACTTGGCGATACGAGTACTTTTTTCAGCTGTTAAGTAATTCATATCAAGCAAGATTGTTATTTGTCTGGATTATAAAGCTTGGGCTTTTTACCGGTGCTTTACTTACAGTTATTGCTTACCTGTTCGGTAAAGATATAGCTACCCTTTTTGGTGCGGAGGGGCTGGGAGGGTATTTGCTTCTTGCACCTCTCACTGCTTTTTCTATCTCTATAGCATTGGGTTTGCAGCATAATGTTCAGCGAGAAGGGCGATTCAAGGACTCTTCTGCTTCAGAGGTTGTTGGAAAGGTTTCTTATGTGGGGTCGGGTTTGTTGTTTTCTCCGCTTGGTACGATAGGACTGGTGGTAACTAGTCTTTTCAGCGCTTTGGGGAAGATCTGCTATTTGAGAAAGCGGTTGTTCGAATTGCTTTCTGTTGAAGTTTGCAAGAAAAGTGATCAGGAGCACCCTCGCACTCTTCATTCCAAGGGGGCTAATGCAATGGTGTTGTCACATGTATTCTCCACGGTCAGCGGGGCAGCTCCAATATTTTTTATATCTTATCAGTATGGAGTTCAAACGCTGGGCCAATTCACCATGGTTATGGGCACTATATTCTTACCCTCGGGCTTGTTAGGTCTGGCAATAGGGCAAGTATTCTATCAGCGCGCAGCTCAAAATTTTCAAGAAGGTAAGGATATACGATTTTTGTGGTGGGAGACGGTAAGTCGATTGTTGTTGTTTGGTTTTCCGATCTATGCTGTGGCTGTGGCGTTTTCAGGTTATATATACCCTCTGGTACTGGGGGAACAGTGGGAAAGTGCAGGGCAGTATGCAAGAGTGTTTTCTGTGGCTGCATTCTTTTCATTTATAAGTACTCCCCTGGATCGCGTTAGTCTCATACTCAGGATAAATATATACCTCCCCTTGATACATTTGCTTCGTATGATCACGGCGGGCGTTGTTATGGGGTTAGCGGTTTTTCATGAGTATTCGTTTTTTGAGTATCTGATTGGTCTCACCTGTCAAATGTCTATTTTGTATTTTTTGGATATGGCATGTGGTAAGTTTTTCCTAAATAAGAAGCAGCAAGCCTATGAAGGTTGAACGGTTGTTATTTGTTATTTCGGTGTTGGTGTACGCATCTTCTATGCTATTTGCGTATGTTGAATACTTGTATCCTGTTTGGGGTTATTACGGTTTTACATACGCTGAGCCTGAGGTTTACGAGGTTGTTGTGGGCTTAGCGCTTATTATTATTACGGCATCTTTTCTGCCCTTAAAGATGAGAACGCCCGGGGCTGTGATTGTTTTGATCTTGCACTGTGTGGTGTTTGTGCCGGCGGTGGTTATTTGTCTGTTGGTCACTGAGGGTGGATTTTATCGTTACAGTTCTATTCTGTTTGCCCTTACGGGGGCATTTGTTTTGCTTTCATTGGTGGCGCGCCATAAGACGCAGGGAAATAATATCAAGGTTTCCATATCGGTCTTTGGTAGATATTTTATTCTGCTAGGTTGGTGCCTGCTGGCGTTTGTTTTGATTTATGAGTATCACGGATCGATGAATTTTGTAATGCTCGAAAATGTTTATGACCAGCGGAGTGAGACCAGTAGTGTTGGAGGAGGAATTTCTTATGTAAAAACATATTTTTCAAACGTATTCACTCCGATAGTTTTTGCACTGGGAATTTGTACGAGAAGACCGCTGTATTTTGCATTGGGCTTTTCGGGGTTCTTGCTGATGTACATGATTACTGCGGAGCGTACGATATTCTTGATGCCTTTCCTTATAATGACGTTTGCTTTTATGTTGAGGAAGTGCGACGGTCTTGCTCGTAATTCTGCATTTATTTATATTGGTTTAGCTGTATTTGTTTTTTTTACATCTGTATTTTACTCCGTAAGTAATATTGCTTCGCTGCTGGCTATTTATTTCTTGTTTAGAACATTAGCCCTTCCAGGGCTGTCTATTAGTTTGTATGAGAATCTTTTTGGTGGATACGGCTATACTTATTGGAGTCATGTCAAGGGAGTAGGGAGCTTTGTGGATGTGCCGAAGTACTTTGCATCTGATGAGGCATGGCCTCAACTCGGTATTCTTGTAGGTAAATATATATATAATGCGTCTGGAAATAATTATAATGCTAACTTGTTCTCCGGAGATGGTGTTGCGGCCGCCGGAGCAGTTGGTGTTATATGTATAGCTGTGGCGTTGGCGTTGTGGATATATGTGTTGAATAAATTAGCTGCTCGATGGGATGGTCGATTTTCTATTTTGGTAACCTTACCGTTGGCTATAGTTTTAACCAATGGGCATTTTTTTACGATGCTCCTTTCTTTTGGTGGGGTATTTATTATTTTGTTTTTCAAGTTTTTCTCTGGCGCTAAAAACAGAGAGGTGTAAGGTGAGAGTTCTACTAGTTGATGTTAATTATCAGCATTCAAGCACTGGAAAAATTGTTCATGATTTGAAGGTCGGGCTTCAAAAGAAAGGGCATGATGTTCTGGTGTGCTTCGGGCGGGGCGTAGAAAGTGATGCTTCAGATGTAGAAAAAATTGCATCTAATGCGGAGGTGATCGCGCATGCCGGCTTGGCTCGGCTAACTGGGTTGGTAGGGTATTTTTCTCCTTTTGCAACTAGAAAGCTTATTGAAATGGTGGAGGATTTTTCCCCAGATGTTGTTCATTTGCACGAACTGCATGGTTACTACGTAAATATTATTGACTTTGTAGGCTACTTGAAAGCAAGGCGCATAAAGGTTGTGTGGACTTTTCATTGTGAGTTCATGTACACAGGGCGCTGCGGGCATGCGAATGATTGTGAGCGTTGGAAAACTACCTGCCATAACTGTCCTCAGTTAAGAGAATACCCTAAAAGTTTGATTTTTGATTTTTCTAAGGAAATGCAAAATGAAAAAAAAGAGCTTTTTACAGGGTTCGATAATATTACCATAGTTACCCCTTCTACTTGGTTGGCTGACAGGGTTTCGCAATCTTTTTTAAGAGAGAAGCGTATTGAAGTTATCTATAATGGTATCGATACGGAGCTATTTTGCATAAAAGATTATGGGTTTTTGAAAGCGCGACATGGCCTGAAGGACGAAATGGTATTATTGGCCGTAGCGCCTGATCTCATGTCCGAGGGGAAAGGGGGGCGCTGGATTGTTGAGCTGGCGAGTTTCTTTGTGGGGCAGCCAGTAAAATTTATCTTGATTGGCGTTAGCGATCTTACTCAATCTTTTGGGGAAAATGTAATAGCGCTTCCTCTGTTGACGGATCAGGCTGAGTTAGCTGCCTATTACTCGATGGCTGCTTTGACGTTATTACCAAGTAAGAAAGAAACCTTCTCTCTTGTCACTGTTGAAAGTCTGGCATGCGGAACTCCAGTTTTGGGGTTTGATTCGGGAGCTCCAGTTGAGGTTGCTCCCGAAGGGTATGGCCACTTTGTTGAATATGCTGATATGGCTGCTCTTAAAAAATCTCTTTCTGAGTTTCTGGGCGGTTCTTCTTCATTTCGTAATGCTCAGGAATGTGTGGAGTTCTCGTCGAAACGATACAGTAAGGAAAAAATGTTTGAGTCATATCTGAGGCTCTATGCCGATGAGTATATTGCCGAGGAAGCAGTATGATAATTTTGCACGTTTGCTTAGCTTCGCATTATACCGAAGGTATGACATATCAAGATAATTTGCTGCCCTTACAAAATGCGCTGGATGGTCATAAGGTGGTTGTGGTAAGTGACTGCTTTGAATATAAAAGCGGAGAGTTGGTGCCTACAGACGAAGAGGATCGTATTCTTGATAATGGTATTCGTTTGGTGCGAATGAAGTATGTCCGATTATTGAGCGATTTTTTATCATCTAAAGTTCGCAAAGTCAGTGGGCTGTACATGCTCATCGAAAGTATTCGCCCTGATGTAATACTGTTTCATGGTGTGGCAGGTTGGGAGATGTTGACAGTCGCAAAGTATAAGAAAAACACTCCGGGTGTTCGATTGTATATAGACAGTCATGAGGATTTTCATAATTCTGGGAAAAATTGGATTTCTCGTTTTTTTCAGTATCGTATATTTAATCGGTTGATAGTTGAACGTGTAAAGCCATTTGTTGATAAATTTCTTTATCTTTCTTATGAGACGAGCCATTTTTTGCAGGCAATGTACGGTCTGCGAAAGACTGAACTCGAATTTTATCCGTTGGGTGGTCAGGTCGTTACCTATGAGGAGAAAGAAAAATTCTCCAAGGAGATCAGAGCGAGGCACCTCCTTTCAGAGGAAGATATAATAATCGTCCATTCTGGAAAATTAGAACCAGGCAAGCGAACAGAGCATATTATTCATGCTTTCTCATCTGTTGCAGCAGACCACTTGAAGCTTCTGATCGTTGGCTCGATCCCTTCAGACCAGTTGGCAACACTGCGTCCGTTGATTGATGCGGATCCGCGGATAGTCTTCGCAGGGTGGAAGCCAGCAGAAGAGCTCATAAAGTATTTGAGCTCAGCCAATCTCTATTTTCAGCCGGGCACACAATCGGCAACCATGCAGAATGCAATTTGCTGTGGTGCACCGGTGGCGCTTTATCCTTACCCAAGCCACGAGCCTTATGTGAACGGAAACGGCTTTTGGGTAAAGGAAGCTGCTGATTTTGTAACGGTTTTTGAGCGGATAGCAGCCAATCCGGTATTGTTGAATGATATGAGTGAGTGTTCTTTCGAGCTTGCCCGGTCCTTGTTGGATTATAAAATTCTTGCAGCGCGCCTATATGTTTAAGGTGTGACTCTTGGTGGAAGGGAAAATTATGTATCAAATTTGTTCCAGTTGCATCATGGACACCAGTGATCCTCACATTAAGTTTGATGATTCAGGGGTGTGTGAGTATTGCAATAACTACCGCACTAGTATTCTGCCTAATTGGCACACGGATCAGCGCGGAGAAGCCGAATTGATGGCTTTGGCCGAGAAGATCAAAGCCCATGGCCGTGGCAAGGATTTCGATTGCATTATTGGTCTGAGCGGAGGGTTGGATAGCTCCTATGCAGCCTATGTTGCCAAGGTAAAGATGGGGCTGCGGCCGTTACTCTTTCACGTTGATGCCGGTTGGAACACTGATCAGGCGGTGGGCAATATCGAAAAACTGGTCGATGGGCTGGGTCTTGATTTGTACACGAATGTGATCAACTGGGAGGAGATGAAGGACCTACAAGTGTCTTTTTTCCGTTCGCAGATCTCGGATCAGGACCTGCCACAGGATGCGGCTTTTTTCTCGGGTCTTTATAAATTTGCGCGTGAACATCGAATCAAGTATGTACTGACCGGAGGGAATTTTTCTACGGAATGTTGTCGTGAGCCTGAAGAATGGGGCGGTTATCCAGGAATCGATAAGACCCTTTTTAAAGACATTCACGGACGTTTCGGCAAGCGCAAGCTCAATAGCTTCCCTTTGACCGATATTTTAATTTATAAGATTTTTTATCAGCGGATCCTGGGTATGGAGGTTGTCAAACCGCTGAATCTCGTTCCTTACATCAAAAAGGATGCCGAGGCAACCTTGGAACAGCTATATGGTTGGAAGAAATTCCAGCACAAGCACCATGAGTCTCGTTTTACCCGTTTTTACGAAGACTATTGGATGCCTCGTAAATTTGGTTACGAGAAGCGACGAGCTCACTTCTCCAGCTTGATCATGACAGGTCAGCTGACTCGCGAAGATGCTTTGGAGAGAATTTCCAGACCTGAACTGGATGAACAGTTTCTCAAGGGCGAGTTTGAGTATGTGGCGAACAAGCTTGATCTTTCTGTGGAGCAGCTTCAGGAAATTTTCGACGGCGAAAATAAAACCTACCGCGATTACCGCAACAAGCGCTTCCTCATTGGTGTCGGTTCGCGTGTAATGAGCGCCTTGGGATTGGAGAGAAGACTGTTCAGATGATCACTATCATCGATTACGGATTGGGTAATATTCAGGCGTTCGTCAATGTCTACAAACGCCTGAATATTCCAGTGACGATAGCAAGGCAGCCGGCAGACTTTGAAGGTGCGACGCGATTGATCCTCCCGGGCGTTGGCGCTTTCGATCATGCGATGGAGCGTCTCGACGCTTCGGGCATGCGTCCGACCCTTGAAAGGTTGGTGCGAGAGCAAGGTGTTCCGGTTCTTGGGATTTGTGTTGGCATGCAGATACTTGCGTCCGCCAGTGATGAAGGTCTGTTGCCGGGGCTTGGCTGGGTCAAGGGCCGAGTGAAGGCATTTGCGGATGTACCCGAACTCAAGGGAATTCCATTGCCGCATATGGGCTGGAACGATGTACGCCCTTGGCCGGATGTACCGCTTTTTAAAGGCCTGGAAGAGGATGCAAGATTTTACTTTCTGCACTCTTTCTTTTTCGATTGTGAAGGGGGCGGCGGCAGTATTGCCTCTGCGTCCTATGGTCAGGACTTTGTCTGTGCTGTCGCCGAAGGTAATGTGTTTGGCGTGCAGTTCCATCCCGAAAAGAGCCATCACTTTGGGGCGGCCCTTTTGAAAAACTTCGCGGAACTTTGAGATGCTCAGGCCCAGAATCATTCCATGCTTGTTGATTCAGGATGGCGGTCTGGTGAAAACCGTCCGCTTCAAGGACCCCAAGTACGTAGGGGACCCGATCAATGCAGTGAAAATCTTTAATGAAAAAGAGGCCGATGAGCTGATCGTATTGGACATTGATGCCTCGGTAAAAGGCGTTGAGCCCAATTACAAGCAAATCGCCAATCTGGCTGCTGAGTGCCGCATGCCTCTTTGCTACGGTGGCGGTATCCGCACGGCTGAGCAGGCTAAAAAAATCATCAGCCTGGGGGTAGAAAAAGTCGCGATCAGCTCTGCAGCGCTAGATGACCCGATGCTGATTACCAGGATTGCCGAAGAGATCGGCCGCCAGAGCGTCGTTGTGGTCCTTGATCACAAGCCGCGCATGCTTAGCAAAAGCCAGGATGTCTGGACCCATAACGGCACGCGTAATACCAAGCGCGGCGTTCTGGAAGTCGCGTTAGAACTGCAGCAGTTGGGTGCCGGTGAGATTGTTATCAACGCCATCGAAAATGACGGGCGGATGAAGGGGTATGATCTCACCCTGGCCGCAAAGCTTCGGGAAACGGTCAATATACCGATCACTGTTTTAGGCGGTGGCGGTTCTCTTGAAGACATGCACAGCGTCGTCGCCAAATGCGGCGTGGTCGGTGTGGCTGCTGGTAGCTTCTTCGTTTTCAAAGGCCCTTATAGAGCCGTTCTCATCAGTTATCCGAGCGATCAGCAGAAGGCTGATGTCGTCTACTCAGCCTTGCGATCGAGCTGATACCAGCTCGCATCAGATTCAGGACTCATTATGTTCAGTGGAAAAAAACTTCTCATTTCTGGCGGCACGGGTTCCTTTGGCAACGCGGTACTCAAGCGCTTTCTTGATACGGATATTGCTGAAATTAGGATATTCAGCCGTGATGAGAAAAAGCAAGATGACATGCGCAAGCGCTATGTCAACAGCAAGCTGAAATTCTATATTGGTGACGTACGAGATTATCAGAGCATCCTCAACGCGACTCGAGGGGTGGACTACATCTTTCACGCGGCGGCATTGAAGCAGGTCCCGTCTTGCGAGTTCCATCCGATGGAAGCAGTAAAGACGAATGTTATTGGCACCGATAATGTTCTCGAAGCAGCCATTCAAAATGGGGTTCGGCGGGTTGTTTGCCTGAGCACCGACAAGGCGGTTTATCCCATTAATGCAATGGGAATTTCAAAAGCCATGATGGAAAAGGTCATGGTCGCGAAGTCCCGCAATGTTGATGATACGAAAACAGTTATCTGTGGCACCCGTTATGGAAACGTCATGGCTTCCCGTGGTTCGGTGATTCCATTGTTCATTGAGCAGATCCGGGCGGGAATTCCGCTGTCGATCACCGATCCGAACATGACACGTTTCATGATGACTCTGGCCGATGCAGTCGATCTGGTTTTGTATGCGTTCGAGCATGGCAACAACGGCGATTTGTTTGTTCAGAAGGCCCCGGCGGCCACTGTCGAGACACTGGCGCGAGCCTTAACTCAGATGGTTGGGAAGTCTGAGCATCCTATTCAGATTATTGGCACCAGGCACGGCGAGAAATTGTATGAAGCGCTGTTGAGTCGCGAAGAAATGGCTTGTGCTGAGGACATGGGGGAGTACTTCCGCGTTCCACCCGATCTTCGAGACCTGAATTACAGTAAATTTGTCGAGCAAGGTGAGGAAAAAATCTCCCGGATGGAAGATTATAATTCCCATAACACCGAACGTCTTGATGTCGCGGGCATGCAAAAATTGTTACTTAAGCTGGATTTTATCCGAGCTATCCAGCGTGGCGAATATGCTACGCCAGAGGAGTGAAGATGAAGGTCCTGATTACCGGTATAAACGGCTTTATTGGCAAGAATCTTGAAGCCCATTTGCGTGAGCGCAGTGATATCGAGATTTTGCGTTTCGGCCGAAACGACGACAGTGCATTGCTTAAGACGCTGGTTGCTGAGGCTGATTGTGTCTTCCATCTGGCTGGGGTAAATCGCCCTCAGGATCCAGCAGAGTTCAAGAGTGGCAACAGTGATCTCACGCAGTTGCTCTGTGATGCTGTAGCTGCTAGTGGGCGCAAGCTATCGGTTGTATATACATCGTCTACGCAGGCCGACTGTGACAATCCTTACGGTGTCAGCAAGCTAGCGGCAGAGCAGGCACTCAATGATCTGGCAGACAAGCATGCGATTGATCTGCATGTTTTTCGCCTTCCCAATGTTTTTGGGAAGTGGGCCAGGCCGAACTATAATTCGGCGGTAGCGACGTTCTGCCATAATATTTCACGTGGTTTACCCATCAGTGTTCATGATGAACGGGCAGCGATCAATTTGGTCTATGTCGATGATGTGATACGGCATTTCATCGACATTCTGGACGGTCGCACCCCTCCAGACCGTCATGCACAGGTTCAACCTGTGTACTCCACGACCGTCGGTGCTGTAGCGGAGAAAATACAAGCGTTCCGTGACAGTCGTTCGACACTGATCAGCGAGGCTGTTGGAACAGGCTTGACCAGAGCGCTGTACTCGACTTATCTCAGTTACCTGCCCCCAGAGTCTTTTACCTACGAAGTTCCCAAGTACGGCGACCCTCGTGGCGTATTTGTGGAAATGCTGAAGACACCCACTGCAGGCCAGTTTTCCTATTTTACCGCTCACCCAGGGATTACTCGTGGTGGTCATTATCATCACACCAAGACCGAGAAGTTTCTTGTCATCAAGGGCCACGCTCGCTTTCGCTTTCGTCAGATCATTTCGGGCGAATTTTACGAACTGCAAACTACAGGTGAGCAGCCGGTGATTGTAGAAACTGTCCCCGGCTGGACACATGACATCACCAATGTCGGCAGCGACGAAATGATTGTGATGCTGTGGGCCAATGAGATTTTTGACCGCGAACATCCGGATACCTTCGCGTTGCCACTGAGCCCTTGAGGCTGATGATTAGGTAGAGGATTGTGATGAAGAAGTTGAAAGTAGTGACTGTTGTTGGGACACGTCCCGAAATTATTCGCCTATCACGTGTCATTTCGGCACTGGACGAACACTGTGATCATGTCTTGGTACACACAGGTCAGAATTATGATTACGAACTGAATGAGATTTTCTTTCAGGATCTTGGTATCCGTAAGCCGGATCACTTTCTGAGTGCTGCCGGCACGACGGGCGCAGAAACGATAGGGAATGTCATCATTTCGGTCGACCGTGTACTAGCAGAAATTATGCCGGACGCGCTACTGGTCTTGGGCGATACCAATAGCTGCATGGCCGTCATTCCAGCTAAGCGTCGCAAGATTCCAACCTTCCACATGGAGGCTGGTAACCGATGTTTCGACATGCGTGTGCCCGAAGAAATCAACCGACGTATTGTGGATCACACAGCAGATATTAATTTGACCTACAGCACCATCGCGCGTGACTACCTGCTACGTGAAGGGTTGTCGCCAGATAGGGTTATCAAGACCGGTAGCCCGATGTTTGAAGTGCTTAGCTACTACCGTGAGGGCATCGACTCGTCGGATGTGCTGGAGCGACTCGGGCTTGAGAAGAGCAAGTTTTTTGTCGTCAGTGCGCACCGTGAAGAGAATATTGACTCAGATACTAATTTTGGCAAGCTCGTCCAAGTACTGAATACAGTCGCGGCACACTATGACTATCCGGTAATTGTCTCCACTCATCCACGGACACAGAAACGTGTCGATGCCATGGGGATAAAGTTTCACAAGAATGTTCGCCTGCTAAAACCGCTTGGTTTCATGGATTACAACAAGTTGCAGCTTGAGTCAAAAGCAGTACTCTCTGATAGTGGTACAATCAATGAAGAGTCGTCAATTCTCAATTTCCCTGCATTGAATATCCGGGAGGCGCATGAGCGTCCAGAGGGCATGGAAGAAGCCGCTGTGATGATGGTTGGCCTCGAAATCGAGCGAGTGATGCAAGCCCTGCAGGTGCTGGATGGTCAAAGCCGAGGTGAAATACGCAGTTTGAGGCTGGTGGCAGACTACAGTATGCCCAATGTGGCCGATAAAGTAGTGAGGATTGTTCACAGCTATCTTGACTATGTAAATCGAGTAGTTTGGAAAAAATACTGAGTTGAGCTGTGGGAATGACTGAAAGTAAATTAAGGATTTTAGTGGTTACTCAGTATTTCTGGCCTGAAAATATGCGGATCAATGATTTGGTTCGCGATTTTTCGGAAAAAGGTCATGAGGTAACTGTCTTGACGGGATGGCCAAACTATCCTGAAGGCAAGGTTTTCTCTGAGTATAAAACCAATCCAGAGGGCTTCAAGAATTACTTCGGTGCACGTATAGTCCGAGTTCCGCTGGTCTCACGTGGCAAAAGAAGTATCAGCTTGATACTGAACTATCTTTCTTTTTTTATCAGCGCTTCCACATTAGGTGTTGTGAAGCTTCGTAAAAACAAGTTCGATGCTGTTTTCGTGTATGCGGTATCTCCAATTATGGCTGCGATTCCTGCGGTTTTAATTGGGCGCATGAAAAGAGTTCCGGTTTATATCTGGATTCTTGACCTTTGGCCGGAAACCCTTCGAGCTGTCGGGGTGCTCCGACATCCCACTATGTTGGCTATGGTTGGGAGAGTAGTCTCATGGATCTATAATCGTGCTGACTACTTGCTCTTACAGTCAAAAGGTTTCTTAAGCAATGTAAAGCAATACTGCACCAAAGAAATTTCTCCAGAACGATTGGTTTATTTCCCGAGTTGGGCGGAAGATGATTTTTCAGGTTCCCCAGAAAAAACATCGAATTTGCTCGAACGCGATGATAATACCTTCACTGTCGTTTTCGCTGGAAACCTGGGCGAAGCACAAGACCTGCCGGCAGTTTTGGATGCAGCAGAGTCATTGAAGAATAGCGCTTCAGTACGCTGGGTGATCGTAGGGGACGGGCGCATGAGTAAGTGGTTGGCCGAGCAAGTCGAATCAAGAGGCTTGAAAAATGTGCAGCTGTTGGGGCGACACCCACTAAGCGCCATGCCTGAGATCTTTGCTAGTGCCGATGCATTACTTGTTTCGCTAAAAACCAACGATGTGTTCGAGAAAACTGTTCCTGGAAAAGTCCAAGCTTATCTGGCGTCGAGCAAACCAGTTCTAGGAATGATCAATGGTGAGGCCGCGAGAATAATCGAAGAGTCTGGTTGCGGTTTCTCTTGTTCCTCTGGTGATGCCCAAGGGCTTGCGCAAATTACCCTTAGATTGGCAATGACTGATTCTGCTCAGCGCGAAACGATGGGGCAGGCTGGCCGTTCGTATTATTTGAGTCACTTTTCGAAAGTTACTCTTTTGGAGCGCTTGGAAGCGCTGTTCCGTGCCGGGACTTTACGAAAGGATGTCAAGTAATGTCGAAATCCGTATTTTTAACCGGTGCAACCGGTTTCGTTGGCGGAGCAATTCTCAGCCGTTTGCTTACCAAAAACTTCACTGTTATGGCCGCTTTACGTAAAGGGGCGAATGTGCTTGAGGGGCATGTTGCGAAGATCCACGTAGACAATATTGATGGAACCACCGACTGGCAGGAGAGTCTTGTCGGCGTTGACGTTGTCATACATTCGGCAGCTCGTGTTCATGTAATGAATGATACGGAAGCCGACCCCTTGGCAGCATTTCGGCAGATCAATGTGGAGGGTACGCTGAATCTGGCGCGTCATGCCGCAGCTGCCGGCGTCCGACGTTTTATCTTTATCAGTTCGATCAAGGTAAACGGAGAAGGCACTCTGCCAAATACCGCCTATTCACCGGAGGATGCTCCTGCTCCAGTGGATCCCTATGGGATCTCCAAGATGGAGGCCGAGCAGGGACTTAGTGCGCTCGCAGCTGAAACCGGAATGGAAGTTGTTACTATCCGGCCAGTATTAGTTTACGGCCCGGGGGTGAAAGCTAATTTCCGGAATATGATGCAATGGCTTGATAAAGGTGTTCCTTTGCCTTTTGGATCAATTCACAACAGTCGCAGTTTGGTCGCTCTGGATAATCTGGTGGATTTGATCCTCACCTGCATCGATCACCCTGCGGCCGCCAATCAGACCTTTCTGGTTAGTGATGGCGAAGATCTTTCTACAACGCAACTGCTGCGAAAAATGGCATTTGCTCTTGGACGGCCGGCGCGCCTTTTGCCAATACCTTCCTGGGTGTTAGGCGGTGGAGCGACATTGTTGGGCAGAAAGGCTCTATCAAATCGGTTGTGTGGGTCGTTGCGGGTTGATATCAGTAAAACACGCTCCCTGCTTGGCTGGTCTCCACCGATCTCTGTAGATGACGCGCTGAAAGCTACTGCACAATATTTTCGAGAAAGTAAAATATAATGATCTATTGGTGGTTGATTCCGGCAGTGGCTGGTGCTTCGTTGATATTGACTGCGGTATTGCGACGTTATGCCCTGGCCCGCAGCATTGTTGATATTCCGAACTCTCGAAGCTCTCATTCGATACCCACTCCTCGAGGAGGGGGAGTCGCAATTGTCCTCGCATTTTTGTTGGTACTGCCAGTTTTGGCTTGGGCGCAGTTGGTACCTACAGCAGCGCTGATCGCCATAGGCGGTGCTGGTGCGCTGGTAGCCGTGATCGGATTTATGGACGATCACGGCCATATTGCTGCTCGTTGGCGTTTGCTTGGGCATTTTTGCGCTGCGGTTTGGGCGTTGTTCTGGTTGGGCGGTTTGCCTGCTATAACTTTGTTCGGGGTCAGTCTGGATTTAGGTTGGTTGGGTTATGTATTGGCCGCCTTGTACCTTGTCTGGATGCTCAATTTGTACAACTTCATGGACGGAATCGATGGCATCGCTAGCGTGGAGGCGATGTCAGCATGCTTAGGCGCTTGTCTGCTCTATTGGCTTAGTGGTTTCGAGAGTCAGATTTGGGCTCCGCTGATACTAGCTATGGCGGTAGGCGGGTTTCTTTTCTGGAACTTCCCACCTGCACGCATTTTCATGGGGGATGCGGGGAGCGGTTTTTTGGGTATGGTGCTTGGAGTTGTATCCATTCAGTCCGCCTGGACTTCGCCACAATTACTCTGGGTTTGGCTGATACTTTTAGGAGTATTCGTTGTGGATGCGACGTTCACCCTGATCCGGCGTCTGATACGCGGTGACAAGGTTTACGAAGCTCATCGCAGTCACGCGTATCAGTTTGCGTCACGAAAATATCGCAAGCACCTGCCCGTCACTCTGGCGGTCGGAGTAATTAATATCGGCTGGTTATGGCCTATCGCGTTTTGCGTTACCTATTTTGGGCTGGATGGTGCGCTGGGTTTGATTATCGCGTACATCCCTCTGATAATTCTTGCTGTAAAATTTCATGCAGGTGAAATTGAGAAAAACCAGACGCTCGGTAGCTGATGTTTTTTCTTGAGATGATGCGTGCGCCATGAGACGTACACCAGTCAAATATGTCAATAGGGGAGCGTTCAAGGTGTCTGACGGAGTTATGAATAAGTTACGCACACTATTGCTAGATTTACCGCGACGCCAGAAGCGACTTCTTCAAGTTTCGGCCGACATTTTGCTGGTATGGGTGGCGCTATTGCTGGCGTTTGCCGTTCGTCTTGGCATCGACGAAATGGTCAACCCTATCAGCAATCATTTCTGGCTTTTCTTAGCGGCGCCTATTGTTGCTATCCCGTTGTTCATTCGTTTCGGCATGTACCGTGCGGTGATGCGCTACTTTGGAAACGATGCCCTGATAGCAATCATCAAGGCGGTTAGCTTGTCATCACTGGTACTTGGAGTTGTTGTCTATTGGTACAGTAATCACCAGAATGTCGTTCCTCGTTCGATCATTTTCAACTATTGGTGGTTGAGCCTGATCATGATCGGGGGATTGCGCTTGGCCATGCGCCAGTACTTTTTGGGTGACTGGTTCAGTGCTGCGCAGCACGTTCCATTTACCAATAGGGATGACGGTTTACCGAAAGTCGCTATTTATGGCGCAGGCGCTGCGGGTAATCAACTCGTTGCTGCCTTGCGGATGGGGCGGGTCATGCGCCCGGTCGCTTTTATCGACGATGATAGTGGAATTGCCGGCAGGGTTATTTCCGGTTTGCAGGTGTATAAGCCCAAACACATCCAGCAGATGATCGACAACACCGGCGCTCAGGAAATTCTCCTTGCTATTCCGTCATCCAACCGTGGTCGTCGTCGCGAAATCCTTGGCTTTCTCGAAGGTTTCCCACTACATGTCCGTAGCGTCCCAGGTTTCATGGACTTGGCCAGTGGTCGGGTCAAGGTCGACGACATTCAGGAAGTAGACATTGCTGACTTGCTTGGCCGTGATGCGGTCCCTGCCCAGGGTGATTTGCTCGAGCGTTGCATCAAGGGGCAGTCCGTGTTGGTTACGGGAGCTGGAGGATCTATCGGGTCTGAACTCTGCCGCCAGATCCTGACACTACGTCCCACTACGCTTTTACTGTTTGAACACAGTGAGTTCAATCTCTACAATATCTTGTCTGAACTGGAACAACGAGTTGCTCGAGAGTCCTTGTCGACTCGCCTTTTGCCTATTCTTGGTTCTGTACGGAACCAAGATAAATTGCTGGATGTTATGAAGTCCTGGCATGTGGACACGGTATATCACGCTGCAGCGTACAAGCATGTGCCAATGGTTGAGCACAACATTGCCGAAGGCGTGCTCAATAATGTGATCGGCACGCTTAATACGGCTCAGGCGGCGCTTCAGGCAGGTGTCGCCAACTTTGTATTGATCTCGACTGATAAGGCCGTACGTCCGACTAATGTAATGGGCAGCACCAAGCGTCTTGCCGAGTTGACATTGCAGGCACTCAGTCGAGAGTTGGCGCCAATACTGTTCGGTGAAACGACCAATGTTTCACGTGTGAACAAGACGCGCTTCACGATGGTGCGGTTCGGTAACGTCTTGGGATCGTCCGGCTCGGTCATTCCGTTGTTTCACAAGCAGATCAAGTCGGGCGGTCCTCTGACAGTAACCCACCCCAAGATCACTCGGTACTTCATGACCATTCCCGAAGCTGCACAGTTGGTCATCCAAGCAGGTTCCATGGGGCAGGGAGGGGATGTTTTTGTCCTGGACATGGGGGAACCAGTGAGGATTGTCGAGCTTGCCGAGAAGATGATTCATTTGTCCGGCTTGAGTGTTCGTTCGGAAAAAAACCTGCATGGCGACATTTCTATCGAGTTCACCGGTCTGCGCCCGGGTGAAAAGCTTTACGAAGAGTTGCTGATCGGTGACAACGTGGCAGCCACACAGCACCCCATGATCATGAGTGCCAACGAGGATTGCCTGTCTTGGGATGTATTGAAGATCAAACTGACCGAGTTACTCAACGCAGTTGATCAGGACGACTATGCACGTGTTCGCCAGTTGCTGCGTGACACCGTCAGCGGCTACACCCCCGATGGCGATATCGTCGACTGGATCTACCAGCAGCGTCGCCTCGAGCCCTGAGTCTACATACGTTGTAACCCAGTCGCTTTTGACTTGCCTGTGGCATCACCTAGGTTAGGAGGGCAGCTTCGGAAAGCTGCTTTCCTTATCGATGTCATGGAGTGTCACTTATGCGTATCGCTTATCTCTCCTCCCTGGTCTTCGCTCTGATGACCAGCCTTTCTTCCATTACCCATGCGGCTCCCGCGGTCAACACTGAGGCCAAGGCTCCGGTGGCGGCGCAGGCAGCTTCGTCGGAGCAGGCAGGCAAAATCGATCTGAACACTGCCGATGCGGCTGTCTTGCAGCGTGAGCTGTCCGGTATCGGTGCGGCCAAGGCTCAGGCGATCGTCAAGTATCGTGAGAGCAACGGACCTTTTGCTTCGGTTGACGAACTCCTGGAGGTCAAGGGGATCGGCAAGGTGATTCTGGAAAGCAACCGTGAAAAGTTGAAGGTCAACTGACGTTTCAATCCGTCCACAAGGCCGATCAATGATCGGCCTTGTTTTTTGGTCTTGTGGCGCGTGGATCCCCATTCGCAGGGGCGCGCCATTCAATTCCATCTATCGCCTCGATAAAATTACGGATGTAATATTTTATTGGATGATGACTATAATCAAACCGCTTCCCAGGCATCGCATCCATTCCTTGCCTTTCACTTCCCAAGCATTTCTCTGGAGAGCTGTCATGAATTCGATTTCGTCCAAAGGCGTTGCGCTTGTTACCGGTGCTTCATCCGGTATCGGTGCGGTCTACGCTGAGCGGCTGGCTGCCCGTGGTTACAACCTGTTGCTGGTTGCGCGCAATGAGCAGCGCCTGCAAAGCGCTGCCGCCCGGCTGCAGGCCGAGTACAAGGTGCAAGTTGAAGTA
Organism: Pseudomonas sp. NPDC089530; assembly: GCF_050280705.1. Classification (NCBI taxonomy): domain Bacteria; kingdom Pseudomonadati; phylum Pseudomonadota; class Gammaproteobacteria; order Pseudomonadales; family Pseudomonadaceae; genus Pseudomonas; species Pseudomonas sp. NPDC089530. The sequence continues at coordinate 25,044 of NZ_JBNNVU010000028.1, forward strand.
TTGAAGGCCGATCTGACGCTCAAGGCCGATGTGTTGAAGGTCGAGCAGCGCTTGCGCGGCGACTCGAGCATCAGCCTGTTGCTGAACAATGCCGGTATTGCAGCCGACGGCAGCCTGGCGGGGGCTGATGGGGATCAGTTGGAGTCGATGATCCAGCTCAACGTGGTCGCGCTTACCCGTCTGGCTGCCGCGGCGGCCGCCAGCTTTTCGGCGGCGGGGAGGGGAGCGATCATCAATATCGCCTCGGTGGTGGCGCTGATTCCCGAGCGCTTCAATGCAACCTACAGCGCAACCAAGGCTTATGTCCTGAGTCTGACTCAGTCGCTCGCCGCGGAGCTGAGTGGCAAGGGTGTGCAGGTTCAGGCGGTATTGCCTGGGGTGACTCGCACCGAGATCTGGGAGCGCGCCGGTATCGACGCTCAGGGCATTCCGGCGGAGATGATCATGGAGGCCACGGAGATGGTGGATGCGGCCCTGGCCGGTTTTGACCAGGGGGAATTGATCACCATTCCTTCATTGCCTGACTCGGCCGACTGGGACGCTTTCGTCGCTGCGCGTTTTGCCCTTGGGCCGAATCTGTCGAAAAGCAGCGCTGCCGCCCGTTACAAATAACCGCGCCGAGGCAGGAGAGGGCAGCTCACTCCGGCTGCCCATCCTGCTTTTTCAGATGCTCGCGTGTAACTTCCAGTATCCGTTTGGCCAGGTCCGGATTCTCGACACTGCGGGACAGCACCAGGGCTCCGACCAGGGTCGAGAGGATCACCAGGCTCTGATCGGCGGCGTTTTCTTCTTCGAGGTTTGCCTCTACCTGCGCGAGTCGTGCATTGAGGACTTCGTCAGTGGTGGGGCTGGCTTGTCCGCGCAGGCCCAGTTCCGAGCACATGGTGGGCAGTGGGCAACCTTGGCCGGGGGATGTCTGGTGCCACTCGGACAGGTAGCTGTCGATAAAGGCGTGCAGCGGCCGTTCCTGGGCAAACAGCATGGCGCAGTGAGCGTCGAGCTCCAAGGCCGCGGCCTGCAGGGCTTTTTCCACCAGATCGTCCTTGGACTTGAAGTGCGAGTAGAAACCGCCATGGGTCAGGCCCAGGGCTTTCATCAGCGGTTGCAGGCCTGTGGCGCCGATACCGTCGCGTCGGAAGCGCTCGGCGGCTTCCTTGATGATGCGTTGATGGGTTTGGGCTTTATGGTCTTGCGAGTAACGCATCGGGAAAATCTCCACAACTAGAGGGCCATCTTACCCAAGGTTGCCGGGAAGGTGGCGGCACTTTTACCGCCCGAAACCTCGTCCCTCCCATTGAGTGTTTGGCAAAATCGCGGCCTGGTCGGCGTTCTCGCAGTTGTTGGCATGAATAGTGGTTATTGGATATCCATAGATTGTTCAACAATCGCAAGGCGATATTCATGAGCAGCGTATTGTCCCTGGCCGATCAGATAACCCTCGAATTGCGCGCCGATATCATCGGCGGGCGCTTGCTGCCGGGCATGGCGCTGGTGGAAAACGACCTGGTGTCTGCCTACAACGCCTCGCGCAACACCATTCGCGAAGCTCTGCATCGCCTGGGCCAGGAGGGGCTGACCCGCTATGCACGTAACAAGGGCGTCACGGTGCGCAGGTTGGGAGTCGACGATGTGCGCGACCTGTTTCAAGTGCGCCGCACCTTGGAGTTGCAGGCCATTGCCTCCAGCAAACCGCTGTGCGAATACCAGTCCGACCGAATGCTCGAAGCCATCGAGGCCAGTGAACTTGCCCGTGAGCGTGAGGACTGGCGCTCGGTGGGCACCCACAGCCTGGCCTTTCATCAACACATCGTCGGGCTGATGCGCAGCCCCTTGTTCGACGAGTTCTTTACCAACATCGTGGCGCAGATGCGCCTGGTGTTCTGTGCCGCCCCGGATGAGCAGCGTTTTCAATCGCCCTGGCTGGCTCGGGACCGGCAGATCCACGACTTGCTCGCCGAAGGCGACAAGCGCGCCGCCGGAGAAACCCTGGCGGCGTACCTGGACGACTCCGAGCGCCTGCTGCTCGACATTCTCAACCACTCACCCCACCACTGATCGAGGGTTCCAACATGTACAAGAACTATCCCGCGGCTTATCAGGTCAGCAAAGGCTCGGCCCTGCAGGTGGACACGGCCTTTTACGAGCGGGTCCGCGACACCAGGGACGGGCGCACGCTGATCGAGCAGTTCGAGGTGCCGATTCGCACGGGTCGGGCCTGGCATGTGCCGGCCGGGCATGTGTTCCGGGTGACCACTCCGGCCGGCCCCCAGGTCGGGGACTTCAACCTGTGGAATGCCCATGACCCGCGGGAGCGTCTGTGGGCGGCGCGCACCCGGCAGCTGCAGGGCGCGCATGTCAGTACCCATGATCGCCTGTGGTCGAACCTGCCGTTCCTGCGGCCGCTGGTGACCATCACCGATGACAGCCTGGCCGGCTATGGCATCGACGAGCATGGCGGGCGCCTGCACGATCTGCTCGGCACCCGCTGTGACCCCTATGTGAACCGGATGCTCACCGGCGAGGACTTCCATCATCACTGCCACTCCAACCTGACGCGCGCGGTCCTGCCCCACGGCCTGACCGAGTTCGATGTGCATGATGTGCTGAACATCTTCCAGTGCACCGGGCTCAATCAGGACGACATGTATTTCATGAAGGCCTGCCCCGCGCAGAAGGGGGACTACCTGGAGTTCTTTGCCGAAATCGATCTGTTGTGTGCCTTATCGACCTGCCCGGGCGGCGATCTGTCGTTGCCCATGTGGGGGCCCGATGCCCAGGACCCGCTCAGCGTCTGCCGGCCGTTGGGCGTGGAGATTTATCGGCTCGACGAAGCCTTGCTCGAAGGCTGGAGCCAGCCCGAGCGAGCCGCCTACAAAGGCCTGCACGGCCTGCATATCGCCAAGGCGGCCTGGGAGAAATAGCGCTGCTGGGGCCATAAAAAGCCCCGCCACTCTATGAGTGACGGGGCTGTTCGATCAGGCGATCCGGTCAGCGGTCCCGAGCGTCCTTGGCGTCCGCTTCGGCGTTGCGTTCGGCCACGCGCTTGCGTTGCTCCTCGGTCAGTTCCACTTTGTTGGCGGTGTCGCGCAGCAGCATCAAGCCGCCAACGATCGAGCCGATTGCAACGACCAAAATCAACCAGGCATACCAGGGCATAGGGTTCTCCTTGAGGGCCTACCGACGGGCGAGGCATTTCGCCCATCAAGTTGCCATATCACTTCGAGTTATAGCGTTTCGCAGTGGTTCCATTGTAGGCCTGTACCGTCCTGCTGACCTCTCTCATATCAACCTCTGTGGCTGCAGTTGGGCGGGGACGTTTGCCGTGTCCCGAGTCAATACGCTGCGCAAGGGGCGCTGCTGGTCGGCTTGCCCCTACAGGGAAAACGCGGTGCATGTCCCGCTGTAAATCCCGCGTAAAGCCATTCTTTACGCTTTCTTTATGCCTCGCCCACACCCTCGCCCTCGTTCCTTTACAGCCTCCCTGCGGACAATGCTCCACACGCGGCGATTGCCGTACGACGGAGAGATTCCATGAGTGTTCTGGACGGGGTGTCCCTGCTGCTGGCAGTGGGGCTGTTCATTTATCTGCTGGTTGCGCTGTTGCGCGCGGACCGGAACTAGGAGCGGCTATGCACAGTTATGACTATTGGCTGATCCTCGGCTTCTTTGCCGTGGTGCTGCTGCCCGCGCCTTTCCTGGGGCGGTTCTACTACAAGGTGATGGAGGGCCAGCGTACCTGGCTGACGCCGCTTTTGGGGCCGGTCGAGCGTACTTGCTACCGGCTCTCCGGCGTCGACGCGCAGAGCGAACAGAGCTGGCAGAAATACACCCTGGCGCTGCTCGCCTTCAACCTGGCGGGTTTTCTGCTGCTGTTCGCGATCCTGCTGTTCCAGGACCATTTGCCGCTCAACCCGCAGAACCTGCCGGGGCAGGAGTGGACGCTGGCGTTCAACACCGCGGTCAGTTTCATGACCAACACCAACTGGCAGTCCTACAGCGGTGAAGCATCGCTGAGCTACCTGAGCCAGATGGCCGGCCTGACCGTGCAGAACTTCGTCAGCGCCGCCACCGGCCTGGCGGTACTGGTTGCCCTGTGTCGCGGCATCGGCCGGCGCTCGGCGCAGACCCTGGGCAACTTCTGGGTCGACATGACCCGTGCCACCCTCTACGGCCTGCTGCCGCTGTGCCTGCTGCTGGCGCTGTTCCTGGTCTGGCAGGGCGTGCCGCAAACCTTCGCCCAATACGTCAATGCCGTGACCCTGCAGGGCGCCGATCAGGTGATTCCACTGGGCCCGGCCGCCAGCCAGATCGCGATCAAGCAGCTGGGGACCAACGGCGGTGGCTTCTTCGGCGTCAACTCGACGCATCCGTTCGAGAACCCGACGGCCTGGAGCAACTTGTTCGAAGTGGCTTCGATCATCCTGATCCCGGCAGCCCTGGTGTTCACCTTCGGCCACTACGTCAAGGACCTGCGGCAGAGCCGGGCGATCATCGCCTGCATGCTGGCATTGTTCCTGATCGGCGGCGCTACCTCGCTGTGGGCCGAATACCAGCCCAACCCGACCCTGAACAATGTCGCGGTCGAGCAGACCGCACCGCTCGAAGGCAAGGAGTCGCGGTTCGGTACCACGGCCAGTGTGCTCTGGTCGGTGACCACCACCGCCGCTTCCAACGGTTCGGTCAATGCTATGCATGACAGCCTCAGCCCGCTGAGCGGCATGGTCGCGCTGATCAACATGATGGTCGGCGAAGTGATCTTCGGCGGCGTCGGCGCAGGCCTCTACGGCATGTTGCTGAACGTGCTGATCGCGGTGTTCCTCGCCGGACTGATGATCGGGCGCACCCCGGAATACCTGGGCAAGAAGCTGCAGGCCAAGGAAGTGCAGTTGCTGGTAGTGACCCTGATGGTGATGCCGGTCGGTGTGCTGGTATTGAGCGCTATCGCGGCGAGCTTGCCAGGGCCGGTCAGTGCGGTGAGCAACCCCGGTGCCCATGGCTTCAGCCAACTGCTGTACGCCTACACCTCGGCCAGTGCCAACAACGGTTCGGCCTTTGCCGGCCTTGGCGCCAACACCCCGTTCCACAACCTGATGCTGGGCCTGGGCATGTTGATCGGCCGCTTCGGCTACATCCTGCCGGTGCTGGCACTGGCTGGCAGCCTGGCGTTGAAAAAGACCGCGCCGACCGGGCAGAACAGCTTCCCGACCCATGGCCCGCTGTTCGTTGTGCTGCTGACGGTGACCATTTTGCTGGTGGGCGGCCTGACCTTCCTGCCGACCCTGGCGCTGGGCCCGATTGCCGAACACCTGAGCATGGCTGCCTTTGGAATGAAGGGCTGAGGACTGAATGATGAATATGCACGTTTCTGCTTCCAAGAAAGCGGCAACCCCTATCGCTGGCGACAAGGGCGCGACTTCGAAACACGCCGCCGCCGAACAACAGAAGACCTCGATCGCGGCTCTGTGGCGCCCGGCGCTGGTGCAGGCCTTCGTCAAGCTCGACCCGCGTCAGCTGAAACGTTCGCCGGTGATGCTGGTGGTCGAGCTGACCGCGATTTTCACCACCGTACTGTGCTTTGTGCCGGACACCGCGGTGCCGACCCTGGTCGCCGCGCAGATTGCCCTTTGGCTGTGGTTCACCGTGCTCTTCGCCAACTTCGCCGAGGCCCTGGCCGAAGGTCGCGGCAAGGCCCGCGCCGACAGCCTCAAGGCCGGCAGCGAAGGCCTGAGCGCGCGGTTGAAAAAGGCCGATGGCAGCTTCCAGGTGATCCCCGCCGCCAATCTGCGCAAGGGAGACGTGGTGCGGGTCGAGGCCGGGGAAATGATCCCGGGCGACGGTGAGGTCATCGAGGGTATCGCTGCGGTCAACGAAGCGGCGATCACCGGCGAGTCGGCCCCGGTCATTCGCGAATCCGGCGGCGACCGCTCGGCCGTGACCGGCAACACGCGGCTGGTGTCCGACTGGCTGCTGGTGCGGGTGACCAGCAATCCGGGGGAATCGACCCTCGACCGCATGATCGCCCTGGTGGAAGGCGCCAAGCGCCAGAAGACCCCGAACGAAGTGGCCCTGGACATCCTGCTGATCGGCCTGACCCTGATCTTCCTGCTGGTGGTCGTGACCCTGCAGCCGTTCGCCCACTTTGCCAATGGCAGCCTGCCGCTGGTGTTCCTGGTGGCGTTGCTGGTGACCCTGATCCCGACCACCATCGGCGGTCTGCTGTCGGCCATCGGTATCGCCGGGATGGACCGCCTGGTGCGCCTGAACGTGATCGCCAAGTCCGGCCGCGCGGTGGAAGCGGCGGGGGACGTGCATGTGCTGATGCTGGACAAGACCGGCACCATCACCTTCGGTAACCGTCGTTGCGCGGCGATCCATGCCGCGCCAGGGGTCAGCACCCAGGAAATGGCCGAGGCCACCTTGCTCGCCTCGCTGGCGGACGACACGGCGGAAGGCAAATCCATCGTCGAATACCTGCGCGGACTTTATCCACAGCCGGAGCCGGGCGCCGATGCATTGACCGCGGTGCCGTTCAGTGCCGAAACCCGCCTGTCCGGTGTCGACTATCAGGGGCGGGTCTATCGCAAGGGTGCGGTGGATTCGGTACTGGCGTTCGTCGGTCTGCAACGGGGCGATCTGGCGCCGGCGCTGTCCCGAGAGATCGACAAGATCGCCCAGAGTGGCGGCACCCCGCTGCTGGTGTGTGCCGAGGGCAAGCTGCTGGGCGCCATTCACCTCAAGGACGTGGTCAAGCCTGGCATCCGTGAGCGTTTCGCCGAGCTGCGCAAGCTGGGGATCCGCACCGTGATGGTGACCGGCGACAACCCGCTGACCGCCGCCGCCATCGCCGCGGAGGCCGGGGTGGATGACGTGCTGGCCGAAGCCACGCCGGAGAAAAAACTGGCGCGCATTCGCCACGAGCAGAACGACGGTCGCCTGGTCGCCATGTGCGGCGACGGTGCCAACGATGCTCCGGCGCTGGCCCAGGCCGACGTCGGCATGGCGATGAACGATGGCACCCAGGCGGCGCGCGAGGCGGCGAACATGGTCGACCTCGACAGCGACCCGACCAAGCTGCTGGACGTGGTGCAGATCGGCAAGGAACTGCTGGTGACCCGGGGCGCCTTGACCACCTTCTCCATCGCCAACGACGTGGCCAAGTACTTCGCGATCCTGCCGGCGCTGTTCGCGGCGATTTATCCACAGCTCGGCGTGCTCAACGTCATGCAACTGACCAGCCCGCAGAGCGCGATCCTCTCGGCGATCGTGTTCAACGCCCTGATCATCGTCGTGCTGATTCCGCTGGCCCTGCGCGGGGTGCGGGTGCAGGCGGCCAGCGCGGCCCATCTGCTGCGCCGCAACCTGCTGGTGTATGGCGTGGGCGGGATCCTGGTGCCGTTCCTGGGCATCAAGCTGATCGACATGCTGCTGACCGCTTTGCACCTGGTGTAACCGCCGTCCTGCTGGAGCGGGCTTGCGCCCATCGCGAGCACGCTCGCCCCGCGGGGATGAGTAACTGAATCGAGGAATTGATGATGTCCACTGTATTGCGTCCGGCCTTGAGCCTGATCATGTTGATGACCCTGATTACCGGCGTGGCCTACCCGCTGGTGGTCACCGGTGTGGCCCAGGTGGCCTTTCCCAAGCAAGCCAATGGCAGCCTGGTACAGGATGGCGTGGGCAAGGTCCGTGGTTCGGCCCTGATTGCCCAGGACTTCACCGGCGATGCCTGGTTCCACCCGCGGCCATCGGCCGGTGCGTTCGCCACGGTCTCCAGCAGTGCGAGCAATCTGGCGCCGAGCAACCCGGCCCTGGCGACGCGGGTGATCGACGACGCCAACAAGCTGGCGGTGCCCGGGCAGGGGCCGGTACCGCTGGCGTTGTTGACGACTTCGGGCAGCGGCCTGGATCCGCACTTGCCTCCGGCGGCAATTAACTATCAACTGGCGCGGGTCGCGGCGGCGCGTAGCCTGCCGGTCGCCACCCTGCAGCAACTGGTGGATGCGCATATCGAGCAGCCCCTGATAGGCCCGCCCGTGGTCAACGTGCTGGCCTTGAACATGGCGCTGGAAAAGCTCGCCCTGTAGCCAGCTGCTACAAGTCTGTAGGTCGATGGTTTGAGTTCAGAGAGAAAAACGCATGAGTGACTCCGGGCGTGCCGACGCCTTGTTAGCGGATCTGCCCCATGATGGTCGTGGGCGGCTCAAGGTATTCCTTGGCGCCGCCCCGGGGGTCGGCAAGACCTACGCCATGCTGCAGGCAGCGCACACGCAGTTGCGCCAGGGCGTGAAGGTTCTGGCCGGCGTGGTGGAAACCCACGGCCGCGCGGAAACCGAAGCCTTGCTCGGCGGCTTGCCGCAACAGCCGCTGGTGCGTTCCGAATACCGCGGGGTGATGCTCGAAGAGATGGACCTCGACGGCCTGCTCAAGGCCAGGCCCAAGCTGGTGCTGGTGGACGAACTGGCCCACACCAACGCCCCGGGCAGCCGGCACACCAAGCGCTGGCAGGATATTCAGGAGTTGCTGGCGGCCGGCATCGACGTCTTTACCACGGTCAACGTGCAGCACCTGGAAAGCCTCAACGACCAGGTTCGTGGCATCACCGGCGTACAGGTCCGGGAAACTCTGCCCGACTGGGTGCTGCAGGAAGCCTACGAGCTGCTGCTGGTGGACCTGCCGCCACGGGAGCTGCTGGAGCGTCTGCGTGAAGGCAAGGTGTACGTACCGGAGCAGGCCCGGGCGGCGATTGATGCGTTCTTCACCCAGACCAACCTTACAGCGCTGCGCGAACTGGCGATGCAGGCCGCGGCGGCGCAGGTCGATGATGACCTGGCCCAGGGCTATCGCCGGCTCGGGCAGGCCGCGCCGGCGGTACGCGGACGCTTGCTGGTGGGGGTCGACGGTGACGCCCAGGCCGAGCGTTTGGTGCGCCATGCCAGCCACGTCGCGCGGCGTCGGCATCTGCCCTGGAGCCTGGTGCATGTGGACGACGGCCGGGTGCCCGACGAGCAAGCGCGCCAGCGCCTGCAAAGCGCCCAGCAATTGGCTGAGCGCCTCGGTGGCGAAGTGGTCCTGCTGCGGGCCGGCGAGGTGGCGAAAACCCTGATCCAGCACGCCGCCGAGCGCCGCGCCAGCCTGGTGCTGGTGGGGCAATCGCGTAAACGCCTGCGCCGCCGGTTGTTCGGTGGCGGCCTGGCGGCGCGTCTGTTGCGCAATGCCGAGGGCCTGGAAATCAACGTCCTCGACAGTGAGGACGAACCCGGGCAACCGCGCCTGCGGGCGGAGCGCTCGCTGGTCTGGTTCGACTACGCTCTGGCGGTGCTGGCGACGGTCCTGGCCACGGGGCTGTCGTGGGCGGTCGCCAGTGTGTTGGCGTTGCCGAACATCTCCCTGGTGTTCCTGGCCGCGGTGCTGCTGGTGGCGGTGCGCAGCAGCCTCGGGCCGGCGCTGGTCTGCGCGGCCCTGTCGTTCCTGACCTACGACTTCCTGTTTATCCCACCGAATTTTTCTTTCGCCATCCAGCGTGAAGAAGACGTGCTGACGCTGTTGTTCTTCCTGCTGATGGCGGCTCTGACCGGCAACCTGGCGGCGCGCCAGCGTCGGCAGCTGCAGGCCTTGCGCGACACCCAGGAAGAAACCAACGAACTGCTGGACCTGTCGCGCAAGCTCACGGCGGCGACCGACCGGCAGGCGGTGATCAGTGCTGCGGCGCAGCACCTCAATGGCTGGAAGGAGTTGCAGCTGTGCCTGGTCGATCGTGACGGACAGGGTGGCTGGAAGGTCGAGACCGGAGGGCCGCTGCAGTTTTCCGAGTCCGAGCGGGCCGCCGCCGACTGGGCCTGGCAGCACGACCAGCCGGCGGGCATGGGCACCGGCACCCTGCCGTTCGGGCGCTGGTGGTGGTGGCCGCTATCCGTCGACGAGGGCCCGCTGGGGTTGTTGGGGGTCTGCCCGAAGGAAGGCGAGGAGCTGAATGCCCAGCGTCGTCGCCTGCTGAGTGCCCTGAGCCAGCCCCTGGCCCAGGCCCTGGCCCGGGCGCAATTGGCCGAGGATCTGGAAGCGGCGCGTCTGCACGGCGAAACCGAGCAGTTGCGCAGTGCGCTGCTGGCCTCGGTCTCCCACGACCTGCGCACGCCGCTGACCTCGATGCGCGGCAGCATCGACAGCCTGCTGGCGCTGGGGGAAGCGATTCCGCTGGAGGACCGTCGCGAGTTGCTCGAAGGCACGCGCGACGAGGCCGAGCGCCTGGATCGCTACATCCAGAATCTGCTGGACATGACCCGTCTCGGGCATGGCTCGTTGAAGCTGGCGCGGGACTGGGTGGCGCCGGCCGACATCGTTGGCAGCGCGCTGAATCGCCTGCGGGTGGTGCTGGCGCCGTTGCAGGTCAGCACCGAGTTGCCGGCCGAGCTGCCATTGCTTTATGTGCATGCGGCGTTGATCGAACAGGCATTGATCAATGTCCTGGAAAACGCCGCGCGCTTTTCGCCGGCCCGGGGCCGTTTGCAGCTCGCTGTCGGCACCCGTGACGGTGAACTGCTGTTCGCGGTGAGCGACGAAGGACCGGGGATTCCGGAGGAGGATCGCCCGCGGATCTTCGACATGTTCTACACCGCCGCCCGTGGCGATCGCGGTGGCCAGGGCACCGGCCTGGGGCTGGCGATCTGTCAGGGCATGGTCGGCGCCCATGGCGGGCGTATCACGGTGGGCGAGGGCATCGAAGGGCGTGGTACCTGCATCACCTTGTGCCTGCCGTTGCAGGCGCAACCCGAACTTGAAGGAGAGGCCTGAGTGCCGGTAAAAAGCGTCAACCCAACGAGGCCAGGAGGGCCGAGCATGTTCTTCACGATACAGAGCGCCGTCTGCGCTACTCTTGCGCCACCTATTTGTCTTGAACCGAAACCATGAGCCAGAGCGCGACCATCCTGGTCATCGACGACGAGCCGCAGATTCGTAAATTCCTGCGCATCAGCCTGGTGTCCCAGGGCTACAAGGTGCTCGAAGCCGGTACCGGTAACGAGGGGCTGGCCCAGGCGGCGCTGAACAAACCGGACCTGCTGGTGCTCGACTTGGGCCTGCCGGACATGGACGGCCAGCAGGTGCTGCGCGAGTTTCGCGAGTGGTCCGGCGTACCGGTGCTGGTGCTGTCGGTGCGGGCCAGCGAAGGGCAGAAGGTCGAAGCGCTGGACGGCGGGGCCAACGATTACGTGACCAAGCCCTTTGGCATCCAGGAGTTCCTGGCGCGCATCCGCGCGTTGTTGCGCCAGGCGCCCGCCGGCGAAGCCGCGGAAGCGGCCTTGAGCTTCGGCCCACTGACTGTGGACCTGGCGTATCGCCGGGTATTGCTCGACGGTGCCGAGGTGGCGCTGACGCGCAAGGAGTACGCGGTGCTGGCGCAACTGGCGCGGCACCCGGGGCGGGTGATCACCCAGCAGCAGTTGCTCAAGGATATCTGGGGGCCGACGCACACCGAGGACAGCCACTATCTGCGTATCGTGGTCGGGCACCTGCGGCAGAAACTGGCGGACGACCCGACCCGGCCACGTTTTATCGTCACCGAGGCCGGGGTGGGGTACCGGTTGTTGGAGGGCGAGGGCTGAGGCTGGCCTTATCGCTGGCGTTCCCTCAATTCAGGTCATTCTCGTAGCGGTCCAGAGTGTCGCTGGCAATTTCCTGCCCCAGGGCGATCAGCTCCGGAGCCTTGTAGAACTCGAAGAAGCGGCAGACCCGTTTCGGCACGTTGATCAGGATATCCGGCGGGTAGCCAGCGATCTTGTACTGGGCCAGCGACGTCTGCATCACCTCGAAGCTCTGGTTGATCAGGTCCAGCAGGGATGCGGGGCCGACGTTGTCGATGATGAACGAGCCGGTGGCCGACTTCGGTGCTCCGGCGGTTTCCGGAGCCGCGGCCGGTTGCTGGGCCTCGGGTTCGGCGGATTCGATCCAGGGCGTGCCGACGTCGGCGGCCTCGCTGCGCAGCGCTTCCTGTTCGAGCAGCAGCAATTGTTCGGCTTGCTTGCGGCGAAAGGGCAAGTGCGAGCCCAGGGAGTTGATCAGGCTGTCGAAGCGACTCTTGAACGCAGCGGGACGCTGGATCACCGGCAACTGATAACGGCGCTGGTTGGTGGAGTTGAGGTTGACAGCGATGATCAGGTCGCAGTGGCTGGATACCACCGGCACGATCGGCAGCGGGTTGAGCAGGCCGCCATCCACCAGCATGCGCTTGCCTTGCATGACCGGGGTGAACAGGCTGGGGATCGCCGCCGAGGCCCGCATGGCCTGGTGCAGGCAACCTTCCTGGAACCAGATTTCCTGCTGGTTGGTCAGGTCGGTGGCCACGGCCGTATAGGGAATGCGCAGGTCTTCGATATTGATTTCGCCGACGATCTTGCGGATCTGGCCGAACACTTTCTCCCCGCGTATCGCTCCCAGGCGAAAGCTGACGTCCACCAGGCGCAGCACGTCCAGGTAGTCCAGGCTTTCGATCCAGTCGCGATAGTCGTCCAGTTTGCCGGCGGCGTAGATGCCGCCGACCACCGCACCCATGGAGCATCCCGCGATACAGGCGATGTCGTAACCGCGCCTTTCGATTTCTTCGATCACCCCGATGTGGGCGTAACCCCGGGCGCCACCAGAGCCCAGGACCAGTGCGACACGTTTCTTCATGACCCGATCCTTAACCAGACAGGTTTCCACAATGCACCCATCGAGGGTTTCGGTTCAATCACCGACTACCGGCGGAGTATGCTCGCGCGGCTGAATTTCCGTTGGCGGGCCAAGGCACTTTTTCCGGCGGCGATCTGTCTTACTTCTACGACTGTTTTTATTATTGACGGTTGTTTGATCGTTCACGATGGTTCTTACCGTTCACGATGGTTTTTTCCGTTCACGACTGTTTTCCCTATCTTGAGGTGTCATTGATGAAAGCCTGGATCTGTCTGCCGTTGATTGCATTGGTTCTCGGTGGTTGTGCTGGCAAGACCGCTTACCGCGACAGCTGCGGTTCGCAACTGGATGCGGCCTGGCATGAACTGGACCTGGCCAAGGCCGAAGGTTTTGCCGGTACAGTCAGCTATTCCAAGGCCTTGTCGCTGTTGACCGGTGCCAAGACCCAGCAGCAGTTCGAAGCCTTCGAGGGCTGTGCCCGCAAAGCCGAAAAGGCGCGTTTCTATATTCGTGAGTCGCGTGCCGGTCGCTGATCGCCGTATCGCGGTTTACCGCTAGACTGAAGAACGCTCTTCAGTTTTCGTCTCGCAGGCGCCGTCATCGCGCCTGTAGTCATGCCAGGGCCCGGCCGCAGTTTTTGTGCTGCGTGCCGGGTCATTCGTTTCGAGGGTCAATGATGTCAGCCTTGGTGGATCGGTTGGTGGCACAGGTGTTGGGGCTTGAGGTGCGTTTGCTGGCATGCCAGGCACGATTGCAGTGGGTGACCGATACAGAGGCGCTGCATGATCTGCGCACCACGGTGCGGCGCTTGCGCAGCCTGCTGCGAGCGCTGCGCGGGTTGCCCGGGGTCGAGCAACTGGAAGCCGCCGCCGCAGCGGTCGGGCAATTGACGACACCGTTACGTGATCGTGAGGTACTGGCCGCCTACCTGCATCAGCACGATTACCATCAGGCTGCAGAGCGCCGTACTGCGGGGTTGGCCGACGCGTATCGGACGGTGGCAGCGGGTGCCGAACTCAGGCAGTTGCTGCTGGTGCTCGATGCTTTCCCGCGCTTTCTGCGGGCGGCGCAGCGCCAGGACCTGTTGCGCGGCTTGCGCAAACGCATCGAAAAGCGTCTGGCCAAGCAGTGGCAGGCATTGGATCAGGCCCTGCATGATCCGGCCCATGACCGGCATCGTTTGCGCTTGCTGATCAAGCGGGTGCGTTACGCCGCCGAGGCTTATCCCGAACTGGCCACGCTGTCGTCCAAGGCGGTCTCCCGCTTGAAGGCTGCGCAAGGGGCGCTGGGCGACTGGCACGATTGCTGGCAATGGCTGGCCCAGGCCGAACGACAGTCCGATCTGTTGCCTTGTGTTGCGGTCTGGCACACGACCATGCACACAGCCGAAGCCCAAGCCGATCGGGTGCTCGATAAGTTGAGCGCGGCTTGCTTCCGTAGCTGAAAGGCGTTTGGCGGCTTATCTGCCAGCCTTTTTGGCGGGAATAAGTGCTTTATCGCGAGGCGCTGCTGGTTAAGATCCTCGGGTCCTTCCTTCGCTCAGAGGTTCTCATGCGCTTTTCCGATTTGCTCGATGCCGTCCGCCATTCCCCATTGGAGCTGTCCATTCCGACCGACTGGGCGCAGGGGCGGGCCTGTTTCGGCGGGATGGTGGCGGCTTTGCAATATGAGGCCATGCGCGCAAAAGTTCCTGCCGATCGCCCGGTGCGTTCGTTGGCGATCACCTTTGTCGGCCCGGTGGTCCCCGAGGTGGCGGTCAGCTTCGAGGTCGAGGTGCTGCGCGAGGGCAAGGCCGTCAGCCAGGTGCTGGGGCGTGCCATGCAGAACGGTCAGGTGGTGACGCTGGTCCAGGGTAGTTTTGGCGCCTCCCGTCCGTCCGAGGTGACGGTCGCCGCCGAGGAAGCACCTGCCATGAAGCACTGGGACGAGTGCCAGGAGCTGCCTTACGTCAAGGATGTACTGCCGGAGTTCATGCGCCATTTGGCGATGCGCTGGAGCATCGGCGGCATGCCGTTCACCGGCAACAAGTCACGGGACATGGGCGGCTGGGTACGCCTGCGTGGCGATGTGAAGGAAGAGCCGCTGACCGAGGCGCATATCCTGGCGCTGGTCGATGCCTGGCCGCCGGCCTTGCTGCCGCACCTGAGCCGTCCGGCACCGGGCAGCACCCTGACCTGGACCATTGAGTTCGTGCAGCCGCTGCTGGAATTGAACACCCTGGACTGGTGCAAGTATCGGGTGAACATCGAGCACGCCCGCGACGGTTACGGGCATGCAGCCGCGGCACTCTGGAGCGCGGACGGCCGGTTGATCGCCCTGAGCCGCCAGACGGTCACCATTTTCGGCTGAAACCCGCTCAGTGCCGATGGCGCTCGCGCCAGGCACGCCACCAGGCGCCGCTGAGGACAAAGCGTGGAAAGGTCACGAATTGCTCCACCAGCAGGCGCTGCACTGCATCTTTGCGGTCACTGAAGGGCTCGGCGGCTTGTGCCTCCAGGCTGTGGCCGTGACGCTGCAGGCCCAGGGCGGCCAGTAGGCCGACCACGCCGATGGCGATATTGGTGAAGTCCAGGCCGAATACCCCTGAAACCAGCAGCAGAAAACCGACGATGAACAGCGGCACGGCAATCAGGTGCAACACCAGGTTGGTCGGGTTGCGGTGGTTGTGCGGGTAGGAGCGCCATTGCCAGGCGGGGAGGTTGGGGTGACGTTTGCCCATGATGCGGATCCTTGATTCATAAGAAGCTTATGTATCAAGGATAGGTCCCTGGCCGGGGCCGGGCGAATCAAGGCTGGCTATAAGGGCGATAGGCTGGGGGGGCTTGCGCTCCAACAGGTCGACGGCTGTCGGAACGCAGGTCGTCCGCGGTTTAAAGCTTCAACTGGCCGATAGCCTTGCTCAACTCTCCGGCCAGGGTCGCCAGTTCATTGCTGGTGGTGGCCGAGTCGACGGTCTGTTGCACGGTGTTTTCGGTCACGTCACGGATACTCACCACGGCGCGATTCATTTCTTCCGCCACATGGCTCTGCTGCTCGGCCGCCACGGCAATCTGGGTATTGCTTTCGCGCATCTGCGCCACGGCCGCAGTGATTTCCGCCAGCGCTTCACCGGCCTCCTGGGCCTGCTGTACACAATCGTCCGCCTTGAACGAGCTTTCCTGCATGAAGTCCACCGCGTCGCGGGTGCCGGCCTGCAAGGCCGCGACCATCCGGGTGATTTCGTCGGTGGAGGTCTGTACCCGTTTGGCCAGGTTGCGCACCTCATCGGCGACCACCGCGAACCCCCGGCCCATTTCACCGGCGCGCGCGGCTTCGATCGCGGCGTTGAGTGCCAGCAGGTTGGTCTGTTCGGCAATGCTGTGAATCACATTGACCACACCGTTGATCTTCTGGCTGTCCTCGGCCAGGCGCTGGATCATTTCGGCGGTCTGTTGCACGCCGGTGGAGAGCCCGGAGATGGATTTCTGCACGCGGCTCACCACTTCCTGGCCACTGCCGGCGAGGGTATCGGCGGCTTGCGAGCGGTCCCGGGTGGCGCCGGCGTGCTGGGCGATGTGATGGACGGTGGCGGACATTTCGTTGATCGCCGTCGCGGCCTGATCGGTTTCGCTTTGCTGGCCCAGCATGCCGTGACGTACATCGTTCATGCTCGAGGCCAGGCGCGCGGCACCGATGTCCAGTTGCCGGGCGGTGTTGGCGACTGTGTTGACCACCCGCTGGTAACCGGCTTGCATCGCGTTGAAGGCTCCGGCCATCTGGCCGACCTCGTCGGTGCACGACAGGGGCACGCGGGCCGACAGGTCGCCAGTCTTTTCCACATGCAGCATCACATCCTTGAGGGTGTTCAGTTGGCTTAGCAGAAAGCGGATCAGCAGTTGCGAAGCGCCGAGCATCGCCAGCATCAGAATGAACACGGCCACCGCGTATTGGCTGAAGCGCTCGCCGAAGACCTGGCGCAGGCTCGGCCCATGGGCCAGCACCGCGACCTGTTGGCCATCGGCCCGGGATAGCACTTGTGCGCCGATCAGTGGGTTGTCGCCGAACAGCGGCATGTCATTGAGTGCTACCCATCCAGAGGCATGGCTCAGTTCCGGCAGGGGGCGTTCGTCGAGGGTGGGGATCTGGCCGGCAGTGAAGTTCAGCAGGTTCCCGGCACTGGGCAACGCTTGCCCGGAGGGCCAGGCACCGAGGAGATTCGCTTGGGCCTGGGAGGCGTTCTGTGAGGCTTGGCTACGGGCTTGTTGTTCCAGTTGGACGGCGTACAGGACCAGTAGCAGGGTGGTCACGAAGGCGACTGCATTGACCGCCCAGAACTTGTATTTCAATGAGATATTGCTGAGCCAGGCACCCATGGAAGGTCTTCTCTGATTAAGCGGAACAGTATTGGCAAGGTGCCATTAGTGTGCCGCTATGCAGAGGGCTGAATCTTGATGTGAATCAAGCAATATCGGGCAAGTCGAAAAAGGCGCGGGCAGTGGCGGTGGTATGGGCCGCCAGGTCTTCCTGGCTTTCGCCTCGATGCAGGGCCACTTCACGCAACACTTCAGTCAGGTAGGCCGGTTCGTTGCGACCGTTCTTCGGCTTGGGTCGCAGGCTGCGAGGCAATAAATACGGGGCGTCGCTTTCGAGCATCAGGCGGCCCCGGGGAATGTCCCTGACCAGCGGGTGCAAGTGTGTGCCGCGGCGTTCGTCGCAGATCCAGCCGGTGATGCCGATGTGCAGGTCGAGGTCGAGACAGTTGAACAGGGCGCGCTGTTCGCCAGTGAAACAATGCACCACCGCTGCCGGCAAACGGTCACGAAACTCGCGGACTATTTCCAGCAGGCGTTGGCTGGCATCACGTTCATGGAGGAAGACCGGCAGTTGCAGTTCAACGGCCAGGGCCAGATGTTCTTCCAGCACTTTTTCCTGCTGCGGGCGGGGGGAGAAGTCCCGGTTGAAGTCCAGGCCGCATTCCCCCACGGCCTTGACGCTGGTTTCCTTGAGCAGGCTGCGCAGGCGCTGCGCGCTGCCAGCATTCCAGTCGCTGGCGCAATGCGGATGAATGCCGGCGGTGGAGAACAGTTGGCGACCGCTCTCGTCCAGTTGCCGAGACAGTTCGAGCGCCTGTTCGCTGTCATCGACACTGGTGCCAGTGAGCACCAATTGGCACACGCCGGCGGCATAGGCACGGTCCAGTACTGCGCGATGTTTCTCGGCGAAACTCGAGTTGGTCAGGTTGACGCCGATATCGATGAGTTGCATGGTGCTATCTCCGCCTGCGGCCGGAAAGCATATCAGAGCTGTAGATTTATAAGAAAAGCCAAGAACTACAATGAGTTGAAGCTGTCTCTTGATGCCGCAAGCAAAGTACCGGTTGGTTTGCCAGCCGGGGTTGTGCCAGTCTTTCGCATCTTGTCAGCGCTCTAGGCGCTCTGTTTCTGTCGCCCTATTTTTCACTTATGTCATAGAGATCGGACAGTATTCTTCCCGGAGAGCGGATGACGCGACCCTCGGTTTTGCTAGCGTTGTGCTTGTCGTTGCTGCTGCCGCTACCGGCCGTAGCGCGCTTGGCTGGTCCACCGGAAGCGGCGGTCACAGGCAAGCTTCGCGACCTGGCGGAGATTCGCAGTAGCCGGGTCCTGCGGGTATTGGTCAACCAGAGTCGCAACAGCTCCGGTGAAGTCCAGGGGCAGGCTATCGGCGTCGAATACCACCGTCTGCGCGCCTTTGAGCAGTATCTCAATGGCCATGCCCGTGACGGTCAGGAGATCAGCCTCAAGATCATTCCCAAAGCCAAGGACCAACTGCTCGGTGCGCTACAGCGCGGTGAAGGGGATCTGGTCGCTCCGGGAGAACTGCTGGACGCGCTGCCGGGTCAGGCGGTAAGCCCCAGTGAGCCAGTTGCCAGCGACGTGCCGTTGCTGCTGGTGGGGATCAAGGGTGAGCGGCGCTACACGCATCCCGAACAGCTCTCCGGCAAGACCCTGGCCTTGAGCACTGGCAGCGCCGCCGGGGATGCGGTGAGCCAGATCAATCAGAAACTGGCATTGCACAAGCTGGCGCCGATCAAGGTCGAGTGGGTCGACCCGAGCCTGGCAGTCGAAGATGTCCTGGAGATGGTTCAGGGTGGGATCTTTCACCTGACCATTGTCGAGAAGCCCATTGCCGAGCGCTGGGGCAAGATCCTGCCGAAGCTGCGTTTCGATCGGCAACTGGTGATCAGCGAGCCGGGGGAGGAACACTGGTTCGTACGGCGTGACGCCTCGATGCTGCGGGCCAGCGTCGATCGGTTCTTGAAGGTCTACAAGGCACCAGCGGATCAGGACGTCGCGTTCTTGCGCATCTATCGGCGCCTGTATCAGGTGCATAACCCGCTGACCGGTGCCGATCGCCAGCGCCTGGAAAAACTGCGTCCAGTATTGCAGAAGCATGCCGATGCCCAAGGCATGGATTGGTTGAACCTGGCGGCCCTGGCCTTCAAAGAGTCGGCGCTGCAGCCCACCGCCAGAGGTGGCAGCGGCCCAACCGGCCTGATGCAGATCACCCCGTCGGCTGCCCAGAGGGTCGGCGTCAATAATGTGCAAACCCTCGATAACAATGTGCTGGCCGGAGCCAAGTACCTGGCGTTGATCCGGCGCAAGTTCTTTGCCAGCCCCAAGCTCAACGAACGCGAGCGCATGGCGTTCGTCCTGGCTGCCTACAACATGGGGCCGGAGCGCGTGCAGGGGATGCGCACCGAAGCCCGGCGACGCGGGTTGAATCCCAATCAATGGTTCTTCCAGGTAGAGCGCATCGCCATGGAGCAGGTCGGGATGGGGGCCGTCAGCTACGTGAATAGCGTCAACAAATACTACTTGGCGTTTGACCGTGAGCGGGAATCATTGGAGCCGCAAGCGCGCAAGGTCGTTACACGTAAATAATCGAAAAATTCGATTTGTTTGTCGCTATTTTTGCGCTTTTAGTGTTGGTTTTTACGATTAATATGGCGACCCATAACCCAACACTACAAAGGACTACACAGCATGAGCACACTGATCAAAACCGTACTGAGCACCCGTGCAGGCTATGGCTTGAGTGTTCTGCGAGTTTTTGTCGGCATCATTTTCGCCGCTCACGGCGCGCAAAAACTCTTCGGCCTGTTTGGTGGTTACGGATTGGCCGGGACTGCTCAATGGATGGAAAGCATCGGTCTGGCGCCGGGACATCTGATGGCATTGTTGGCCGGTGGTACGGAGTTCTTTGGCGGTCTGGCGCTGATTATCGGTCTGTTGGCGCGTCCGGCTGCACTGGGTTTGAGTTTCACCTTGGTGGTGGCGATTCTCTCCGTACATATCGGTAATGGTCTGTTCATGGCGAACAACGGTTATGAGTTCGGCCTGGCGCTGCTCGGCGGCACCATTGCGGTGCTGGTTGAAGGGGCGGGCAAATTGTCCCTTGATGCCGCGATTGCCAAGTAACTTCGATAGACACCCAAAGGCCCGCTTATAGCGGGCCTTTTCGTTGCCGCGGATTCTTGACACTACCCCAGCGGCTCTCTAGGATTGCTGCTCATGCGCCGATTTAAACAGCTACTTGCGGGGCGCCAGGTGATCAGGAACATCGCCGATAGAAGCTTTAAACCGGCTTCGAAATACCGCTAAAGCGCTGGTTCGGTGTTGCCTCTCACCTGCCCGGCAGAAAATTGAGGCAGAGACACGACACGATGAATGCACTTCACCCTCCTGTACGTCTTGCGCCGATCACGGCGAACCTTATTCAGCGCAATCCAAAAATTCTTCTTGGCGGCAAGCACCAGCCGACATTGCTGCGTTATCTCGATGGCTGGCCGCGTCGCAGTGCCGGTCCTTCGGCCTTTCTGATTCAGTTCATTGAAGACGGTGAATCCCTGGCCCGTTTTGCCAACGACAGTTTTGACCTGGCGGTGATACAGGCGCCCAGCTCGGAAAAAGCCACCGAAGTCATCAGGCATCTGACCCGCGTGGCTCGGCAGGGGCTGATCACTCGTCGGTAAGTGATCAACCAGGCTGTTGGGGCTTTCTGCTGCCTCTGACATCTGGCTAAAGGCTCCCTGCATACTCAGGGCTTTAAACCACGGAGTTGCGTTTGGCCAACTCCGCCAGTGCGACCAGATTGGAAACGTTGAACCGTTTTAGCAGCCTGACCTTATAGGTACTGACGGTCTTATGGCTGATCAATAGTGCGTCCGCGATTTTCTGATTGTTGAGACCGCTTGCCAGCAGTTTCAGCACCGTGATTTCCCGGTCGGTCAGTTGGGCAATCAAGACACTTTCCTGGCAGGCGGCATTGGTATTCTGTTGCAAGGTGCTGATTGTATCTTCGGGGAAGTAGCTATACCCCGACAGTATGGCTTTTACCGCGTTGGCCAGTTCGTTCAGATTATCGTTCTTGCACAGAAAGCCAGCTGCACCGGCTTGTAAGCAGCGCAGTGCGAAGTTCTTGGAGTTGCTGGAAGTCAGCACCAGGGTCTTTATCGGCAGCCCAGCCGACTTTATATGGGAAATAACGGAGAAACCGTCGAGGTTGGGGATGTTCAAGTCCAGGATCAACAGGTCCGGAAGATGTTTGCGTACCAGCTGGACGGCATCGGCACCATTGTCTGCTTCCGCGACGATGTTATGTTCGTGGGGCTCTAGAACGGTTCTTATGGCAAGTCGAATCAATGGATGATCGTCGACGATAATGATACTTCCCATGTAAGGTATCTCGATGTTCAGGTGGTTGTTTTCATGTATCTTATCCGACCCCTCTGAAAATCAAATCAGACGAATCTTATAGTTGCTGTAGGGGCTGAATAATGTTCTGCCGACGTTCGGGGTAGTCATTCAGGAGCCTTGTTTCTCGGGGCTTCAAGGGTTTGTAAGGGGGGGTGAATTCTTCAGGGGTGTCCGGTCATTGAACGGGCCCTTACTGAACCTTGCTTGGCAAGCGACCTCCATTTTGCTGCGGCGAAGTCAAGTGTGAAGAAATATACCGCTGAATGAACTGGCGAATATCGGACGGCTTTTTATAGTTTGCTAGTGTCTTTTGTTCGGCATTTGTCATGGGGTGATAAAGATTGTAAGTGTTGAGTTTTACGAGTTTGCCGGATACAGGAAGAACTAACTGTTTGCTTTATGGCAAGGTAGAACGGGTTGGACGGGTTCATTTATCATGGGCCGTGCAAGATGGGCGGCGTCGCCAGAACAGGCACCGGCTCCTCCCACCTGATATTGCGAACAGCCCATAAGGCGCTGCACGGGGAATGTATCCAATTGAGTACCAAGCTCATTACGCAGGAAGGCTTCGAGGCTCTGAAAAATGAGCTGGATTACCTGTGGCGGGAAAAGCGTCCGGATGTGACGCAGAAGGTTACCTGGGCGGCTTCCCTGGGGGACAGGAGCGAAAACGCCGATTATCAGTACAACAAGAAACTGCTGAGAGAAATCGATCGTCGGGTGCGCTACCTGCGCAAGCGCCTCGAAGATATGAAGGTGGTGTCTTATTCGCCAGAACAGGAAGGCCGAGTGTTTTTCGGGGCCTGGGTCGATATCGAGAACGAAGAGGGTGAAACCAAGCGTTTCCGTATCGTGGGTTATGACGAGATTTACGGGCAGAAGGACTACATCTCCATCGATTCGCCCATGGCCCGGGCGTTGTTGAGGAAGGAAGTCGGCGACGAAGCGATGGTACAGACGCCGGGCGGCGAAATGTGCTGGTGGATCAACCAGATCGAATACGTGAAATAGACGGCGTGCGAGGGGGTTACCCCTCGCGCAGTACGGTCAGGGGGCTGGCGTTCAAGGCTCGGCGGGTTCCATAGACACCCGCCCCGCCCACCAGCAAGGCGCCGATAACGGGCAGGAGCAGCAGCCAGGGATGCGGATGCCAGGGCAGGTCGAAGGCAAACCGATACAGCACCAGGCTCACCAACTCCGACCCCAATGCGGCCAGTAGTCCGCTGACGGCTCCCAGCAACCCGAACTCGATGCGGCGGGCCTTGACCAGCAACTGCCGCTCCGCCCCCAACGCGCGTAGCAGGGCGCCCTGGCGAATCCGCTCGTCCAGGGTCGCCTGCAGTCCGGAAAACAGCACCGCCATGCCGGCGGCGAGCACAAACAACAGTACGTACTCCACGGCCAGGGTGACTTGGGCCAGGATACTGCGCAGTTGTTCGAGCAAGGCTTCCACTTGCAGGATGGTCACCGCCGGGAAGGCTCTGGACAACTCGACCACCTGCTGATCGTGGCCGGCGGCCAGATAGAAGCTGGTCAGGTAAGTGGCGGGCAGGTCCCGCAGCGTGCCTGGCTGAAAGATCATGAAGAAGTTGGGCTGGAAGTTGTCCCAGTTGATTTCCCGCAGGCTGGTTACCCTGGCCTCGCGATTGATGCCGCCGACACTGAAGGTCATCCGGTCACCGAGTTTGAGTTTCAGGCTTTCGGCCACCTTGGCCTCCACCGAGACCCCTGGCAAATCTCCTTCGGGCTGTGGTGTCCACCACGCGCCGCTGGTGATTTTATTGCCTGATGGCAGGTCCGCCGCCCAGGTCAGGCTCAAGTCCCGCTGCACGGCGCGGTCACCACTGGAATCCTTGCTGACGATATCCCGGACCGGTTCGCCGTTGATGCTGATCAACCGACCCGGCACCACCGGATACAAAGGGGCAGAGGGTGCGGAAAGCGCCACCAGTTTGTCGGTGAAGGCCTGCTTGTCGGCGGGCAGGATATTCAGGGCAAAGTAGTTCGGCGCGTTTTTGGGCAGTTGGTTCTGCCAGGTATCGAGCAGTTCTCCGCGTAGCAGTGCAATCAAGGCCATCGACAACAGAATCAAGCCGAAGGCCAGGGATTGCCCGGCGCCGGCCAATGGATGCCGCAGCAGTTGGCCCAATCCCAGGCGCCATGGCAACGACGCTTTGGCCAATAGGCGACGCAGGCTCTGTAGAGCCAGCAGCAATAGTGCGCCCAGAATCAGGGCCGCGATGACGCCACCGCCCAGCAAGGCGAAGGTCAGCAGCAGGTCCAGGCTCAGGCGCCACATGATCAGCCCCAGGGCCAGCAAGGCTGCGCCATATACCATCCAGGTGCTTGGAGGGATCGGCAACAGATCGCGACGCAGCACCCGCAGTGGCGGGACACGGCCCAGCGCCGCCAATGGCGGCAAGGCGAAACCGCCAAGTGCCACCAGACCGGTGCCGATGCCGGCGATGGCCGGGAGCAATCCGCCGGGAGGTACGTCGGCCGGCAGCAGGTCATGCAGCAGATAAAACAGCCCAAGCTGGGCAAGCCAGCCCAGCAGGGCGCCGACGAGGCTGGCCAGGATGCCGAGCATGGCCAGTTGCAGGGTGAACAGCAGTATGGTTTCCTGGCGTGACAGGCCCAGGCAGCGCAGCAGGGCACTGGCGTCGAAGCGTCGGGAGGCGAAGCGCGCAGCGGACAGGGCGACCGCGACCCCTGCCAGCAGCACCGCCACCAGGCTGGCCATGTTCAGGTAGCGTTCGGCCTTGCCCAGGGCTCCGCCGATCTGACGGTTGCCGTCCCGAGCATCCTGCAGGCGCTGATTCGCCGCCAGCCCCGGTTTGATCGACTGACGATAGCTTTCCAGGGCCGGTTCCGGGCCGCGCCAGAGTTCCTTGTAACTGACCCGGCTGCCCGGTTGCACCACGCCAGTGGCGTTCAGGTCGCTCAGGTTGATCAGTACCCTGGGAGTCAGGCTATAGAAGTTGCCGGCGCGATCCGGTTCGTAGGTCAGGACCCGGCTCAGGCGCAGCGTCTTCATGCCGACGTCGATGGTGTCGCCGATTTTCAGGTCCAGCGCTGTCAGCAGTCGGGCTTCGACCCAGGCTTCGCCGGGGCGCGGGCCACCGCCGCTTTCTTCTGCCGCGTAAGGGGCTGGGGCGCTTTTCAGCTCGCCACGCAGCGGGTAGGCGTCGTCCGCGGCCTTGATGCTGGAAAGCTGAATGCCCTTGTCGGTGGCGATCACGCTGGAAAATTCAACCACCTGCGCATGCTGCAGACCTAGTTCCTGGCCGCGTTGTATCTGTTCCGGCCTGGCCGGGGAGCTGCTTTCAAGCAGCAGGTCGGCACCGAGAAACTCCGTGGCGCGCAACAGCATCGCGCCATTGAGGCGGGCACCGAAATAACCGATGGCGGTGCTGGCGGCTACCGCTACCACCAGGGCGAAGAACAGCACCCGCAGTTCTCCGGCGCGGGCATCGCGCAGCAGTTGGCGAACGGCGAGGCTGAACAGACGCAACAGCGGCAGGCGTGCCATCAAGGCTCCAGGGGGGCGACCAGCAGGCCGGCTTCAAGGCGGATCAGGCGCCGGCAACGATGGGCCAGGCGTTCATCATGAGTGACCAGTACCAGCGTCGTGCCGCTTTCCTTGTTCAGCTCGAACAACAGGTCGCTGATGCGTTCGCCGGTATGGCTATCGAGGTTGCCGGTCGGCTCGTCGGCGAACAGCACGTCGGGCTCGGCGGCGAAGGCGCGGGCAATGGCCACCCGCTGTTGCTCGCCACCGGAAAGCTGGCGTGGCGAATGGCTCAAGCGTTGCCCGAGCCCGACGCGCTGGAGCAGTTCTGTTGCACGGGCCCGAGCATCCCGGCGGCCCTCCAGCTCCATGGGCAGCATGACGTTTTCCAGGGCGTTAAGGCTGTCGAGCAGTTGGAACGACTGGAAGACGAAGCCCACATGCTCGGCGCGGATGCGGGCGCGCTGGTCTTCGTCCAGTGTGCTCAGGGGGCGACCGGCCAGAGTGACCTCACCGCTGCTGGGCAGGTCGAGCCCGGCCAGCAGGCCGAGCAGGGTGGATTTTCCAGAGCCGGAGCTGCCGACGATGGCCAGGCTGTCGCCTTTATTCAGTTCCAGGCTGAGTTCATGCAGGATGGTCAGTTCACCTTCCGCGCTGGGAACCACTTTGCTAAGGTTCCGCGCACTGAGAATGCTTGCGCCCATGGAGAATCCGATGCGTGTGTGGTTTTTGAGTGCTGGCCTGGCCTTGATGTGCATGGCCCAGAACGCAGCGGCGGGTACAGTCCTGATCGTTGGCGATAGTATCAGCGCGGCTTTCGGCCTGGATACCCGGCAGGGGTGGGTGGCGCTACTGGAACAGCGGCTCAAGAACGAGGGGTTCAACGACAAGGTAGTCAATGCGTCCATCAGCGGAGACACCAGCGCAGGTGGTCAGGCGCGGCTGCCGGCGCTGCTTGCAGAGCATAAGCCACAGCTGGTGATTCTCGAGTTGGGCGGCAACGATGGCCTGCGTGGACAGCTGCCGACGCAATTGCAACAAAATCTTGCTTCGATGATCGACAGTTCCAGGGCCAGTGGGGCCAAGGTGCTGCTGCTGGGCATGCAACTGCCGCCCAATTACGGCGTGCGTTACACCCAGGCCTTCGCCGAGGTGTACAGCAAGCTGGCGAACGAGAAGAACGTCGCGCTGGTGCCGTTTTTTCTGGAGGGGGTCGGCGGTAATCCCGAGCTGATGCAGGCCGATGGCATCCACCCTGCGGTCGGTGCTCAGGGCAAGTTGCTGGAAAATGTCTGGCCGACGCTAAAACCGCTGCTTTGACGCTTTTCTACCGGCAGTGTTTCGGCTAATGTTGCGCCCCCGATTTGGAGCCCCCGATGCCGCGTCCCGCCTGGTCCCTGTTTGCCTACCAACTGATCGAGCCTGACGAGCAGCTCGACCTGTTCGCCTGCCAGGAAGTCCGGGTGCATCTGGTGACACGTCAGTTGGAACTGGGCGGCTCTGCCGATCGCACCTTGTGCGGTACCTTGCTGCCTGCACAACCGCGCTGGTCGGGTGTCGACCGGACCATTTTCCAGGACCAGCGCCTGTGCCCCTTGTGCCGCGCGATCCTCGAATCGCAAAAGCGCGGCACGCCACCGATCTGGCCAGAGTTGCGTTTCGAGCTGTAAGACCGCAAGTTTCTGCCCGGGCAGCTTCCTTGCGCTGCGGCGGTAGTCGCTCCCGCAGCCAAGGGGGCCGGTGTACAATCACTTTTTTATTCGTCGATCATGCGAAGGATTTTCCGGATGTTGCCGCGCTTTCCTGTCGTCACCCGTTGCCTGACGCTCGCCGCACTTTGTGTGGCTGGCCCCGTTGCCGCATTGGAACTGCCTCTGCCACCGCCAGGCGAAGATATCGTCGGTCAGGTGCAGGTGATCAAGGCCAAGTACGAAGACACCTTTGCCGACTTGGGCACGACCTATGACCTGGGCTATTACGAGATGGTCGCGGCCAACCCGGGGGTCGATCCGTGGTTGCCGGGCGCCGGCACCGAAGTGGTATTGCCGACGCGCTTCATCCTGCCGCCGGGCCCTCGCGAAGGTATCGTGATCAACCTGGCCGAATATCGCCTGTACTACTACCCGAAGGGGCGGAACGTGGTGTACACCTTCCCGCTGGGTATCGGCCGGGAAGGCTGGGGGTCGCCGATCGCCCATACCAGCATCGTCGCGAAAACCCCGAATCCGACCTGGACTCCGCCGGCCTCGATCAAGGCCGAGCATGCGGCGGACGGTGACCCGCTGCCAAACGTGGTGCCGGCGGGACCGGATAACCCGTTGGGGCCGTTCAAGTTCACCCTGGGGACTCCGGGTTACCTGATCCACGGTTCGAACAAGAAGTTCGGTATCGGCATGCGTACCAGCCACGGCTGCTTCCGGATGTTCAACAACAACGTTCTGGAAATGGCGAGCATGGTGCCGGTGGGAACATCGGTGCGCATCCTCAACGATCCATATAAGTTCGGTGTCAGCGGCGGCAAAGTCTACCTGGAGGCGCACACACCGCTGGACGACAAGGGCAATCCGTCGGTCGTGGACAAACACACCGCAGTGATCAACGCTCTGCTCAAGCGTGAAGACTTGGCCAATAACCTGCGGATGAACTGGGATGTGGTGCGCGACGTAGTGGCGGCCGAAGACGGTTTGCCAGTAGAGATCGCCGTACCGACCAAGGCACCTGTGGTGTCGGCGCTGCCTATCGATATGCAGCAATAACGGCAGGAACAGTAACCCGTCGATGCCTCTGGGTGTCGACGGGTTTTTTATTGCCGGAAGAAAACCGGGCAATAAAAAAGCCGACCCAATACATGGGTCGGCTCGATAACAATCCCGAAGGATTATTACTTGCGGCTAGCTTTTTCCAGCATACGCAGAGCGCGCTCGTTAGCTTCGTCAGCAGTCTGTTGTGCTTTTTGAGCAGCAGCCAGAGCTTCATCAGCTTTACGGTAGGCTTCGTCTGCACGAGCCTGGGCGCGAGCTGCTGCGTCTTCAGTTGCAGTCAGACGAGCTTCGGTTTCTTTGGATACGCTGCTGCAACCGGTAGCCAGAACTGCGGCCAGAGCCAGAGCAGAGAATTTCAGAACGTTGTTCATCGTGTTCCCCTTCAAGGACTTTCTATTAAGTAGCTATCTCATCCGAGTGATGAAATGGCCGGCGTACATACTACCCATTACTTGTAGTAAGTAAACTGACGTAGCGCAAGAAGCAAAAAAAATTCTAGGCGTTGAATCTTTTTCGAGCAACTTTTTATCGGGTTGTATGAAAAATACACAACCTTGCCATCCAGTTGGGAGCTTGCGCTTGTTCCTCATACCTGTCGCAGAGCCCCTCTGCACGGCGCTTGCGGAGTGTAGGCCAAAGTCTATCTATATCGAATCGTCTACACTTTTGTTCAGAATCTGTGGGGCGCCTCACGTATCTTTGTCCATGTTGAGGTGACTTTAAATGGGTGAGCTCGTCTTAAATCTCAACACCCGGCGATGTTCAGGTTGTTGATTACCCAGCAGTTCGAACGAGCGCTTTGCATGTATCAGGAGTCGGTTTGGGCTGGCATCGAGGCCGAACAGGCCAGGCGTCAGTAGCTAAGCCACAAGCGTCCCTTGAGCATTGGCGCCAATGGTGCTTACTATTTGAAACGTGCTCGGTCATGCGAGAGCGGCAGGCTCTCCTCGGTGTCCAGATAGGCACGGGGTGGCGTAGTTGTTCCTTCGCCGGAAAAACATCGGTAAGGTAGGGGTCAGAATCAGACCCGCGAGGAGTAGTGATGAGCGAGGCGTTGTCCATCCACCATGACCAGGCTGGTCATCAGTTCGAGACCAATGTGGACGGTCATCGTGCCTACCTGACCTATATGGACCTGGGTAAGCAGACCCTGGATATTTATCGGACGTTCGTACCCAACGCGCTGCGTGGCCGTGGCATTGCCGCGGCGCTGACCGAGCAAGCGTTGGAATATGCCGATCGCATGGGCTACA
Organism: Pseudomonas sp. NPDC089530; assembly: GCF_050280705.1. Classification (NCBI taxonomy): domain Bacteria; kingdom Pseudomonadati; phylum Pseudomonadota; class Gammaproteobacteria; order Pseudomonadales; family Pseudomonadaceae; genus Pseudomonas; species Pseudomonas sp. NPDC089530. The sequence goes on from NZ_JBNNVU010000028.1 coordinate 53,950, forward strand.
CGGTCATTCCGTCGTGCTCGTACGTGGAGCGCTACATGGAGCGCCATCAGCGCCACGCCGCGAAACTCTGAGTGGGGACACCAAAAAAAACGCCGGGCTTGGCCCGGCGTTTTTGTGTCCGCGATACGGAATCAGTTGCGAACCCGTTTCGGCAGGACGTCCTTGAGCTTGGCGTGCATGCTGCGCAAGGTTTTCTCGGTGCTTTCCCAGTCGATGCAGGCGTCGGTGATCGATACGCCATATTGCAGTTCGGCCAGGTCCTTGGGAATCGCCTGGCAGCCCCAGTTCAAGTGGCTTTCGACCATCAGGCCGATGATCGACTGGTTGCCTTCGAGAATCTGGTTGGCCACGTTCTCCATCACCAGCGGCTGCAGCGCCGGATCCTTGTTGGAATTGGCGTGGCTGCAGTCGACCATGATGTTCGGCTTGATCTTCGCCTTGTTCAGCGCCTGCTCGCACAGGGCGACGCTGACCGAGTCATAGTTCGGCTTGCCATTGCCGCCGCGCAGCACCACGTGACCGTAGGCGTTGCCCTTGGTGGTGACGATCGAGACGCCGCCTTCCTGGTTGATGCCGAGGAAGCGGTGAGGGCTGGAAACCGATTGCAGGGCGTTGATGGCGACGGTCAGGCCGCCGTCGGTGCCGTTCTTGAAACCTACCGCGGAGGACAGGCCGGAAGCCATTTCGCGGTGGGTCTGGGATTCGGTGGTCCGAGCGCCGATCGCCGACCAGCTGATCAGGTCCTGCAGGTACTGCGGGGAGATCGGGTCCAGCGCTTCGGTGGCGGTCGGCAGGCCCATCTCCGCCAGGTCCAGCAGCAGCTGGCGACCGATGTGCAGGCCGTCCTGGATCTTGAACGAGTCGTCCAGGTATGGGTCGTTGATCAAGCCTTTCCAGCCAACGGTGGTCCGCGGCTTTTCGAAGTACACGCGCATCACCAGATAAAGGGTGTCGGAGACTTCGGCGGCCAGGACTTTCAGGCGCTCGGCATACTCGTGGGCTGCCTTGACGTCGTGGATCGAGCAAGGGCCGATGACGACGAACAGGCGGTGGTCGGTGCCGTCCAGGATATTGCGGATCACTTCGCGACCCTTGGTCACGGTGCGCAGGGCGACGTCGCTCAGGGGGATGTCACGCTTGAGTTGATCGGGAGTGATCAGGGTTTCGTTGGAGGCGACGTTAAGGTCGTTGATCGGTAAATCAGCCATCGTGTTACTCGTCAGGTCACGGGTGCCGGCCGCCAGCGATCCCCGCGCGGCGGAGCACAGCGGATTTAAGCGCGTCGGGGAGCCCGAACCTTAGCGCGTTACACCGGGGCTCGACAATGGGCAGAGGCGGGTTTAATCCAGTGCTGGCTGCATAAAAGCCTGCTGAACCCGGTCATGGGAGAACTCGTCGGCGTGCTGTTCGACCCATTGCTGGGCTAGGACCTCGATCTGTCGTTGCTCGGCCTGGGGTTCGTGCAGGTGGCAGTAGTGGGCGATCTGGCAGACCTGCTCGCTCATCCGGGCGCGGAACAGGGTCTGTTCGTCGATGAAGGCGATTCCCACCAGATAGCCGTGCTTGCGTCGCAGGCACCAGGCGACGTAACCGTTGTACCGGGCGTTTTCACCGAGTGTGGGGATGCGTACTTCGAGGGCGGTGCCGCGGCGCCAGGCGCGGTGATAATTGCAAGCCATGCCGCCGAGACTGATAGTGTGCAACCGTTGACGCGAAATGCAGGCGTGCTTGCGTAAGGTCAGCTCAACCGGAACATCGTCAGGATGAGGAATGAAACGTCCCATGAACGCGAACTCCGAGTGTCGGCTATGTGACATTGTTCTCCCCAGTATAGTGGTCGAATCGGAGCTGACTGATTTCGATATCGATCAACGACTGCTGGCGATGAGCGGTGTTTCGCTGGTGGTATTCACCAGCGTCGGCTGTGCCAGCTGTCGCTGGGCCAGGCAGCAGTTGCCCGGATTCGATCTGCCGATCGAGCAGTTGTGCTGGATCGACGCGGGGAACAATGGCGGAGCGGTCGAGCGTTATCAGGTCTTTCACCTGCCGGCACTGTTCGTGGTGCGCGACGGTGAGTTCTATGGGGCCTTACAGTCGCGCCTGAACGCCGGTGAGCTCAGCGAGCACCTGGCTCAGGCGCTGAATCGAATTCCAGAGGAGTTGCCTTGATGGAAGCAGTCCACACGCCGCGAATCGGCATTATCGGTACCGGAGCGATCGGTGGTTTCTATGGGATGTTGCTGGCGCGAGCCGGCCTGGATGTGCATTTCCTGCTGCGCAGCGAGTTTGCTGCGGTCGCCGAGCGGGGGTTGCAGCTTAATAGTGCGGTACACGGCGCCCTGACCTTGAACCCGGTCCAGGCCTATGCCCACGCCGAAGACATGCCGCCCTGCGATTGGCTGCTGGTGGGGGCCAAGACCACCAGCAATGCCGAGTTGGCTCCGGCGATCCTCCGCGCCGCAGCTCCTGGCGCGAAGGTGCTGTTGCTGCAGAATGGCCTGGATGTGGAAGACAGCTTGCGCGAGCTGCTGCCCGACTCGCTGCATCTGTTGGGCGGGCTGTGCTTCATCTGCGTGCACCGTGCCGGACCGGGGGTGATCGAGCACCAGGCGCTGGGCGCGGTGAACCTGGGGTATCACAGCGGGCCGGCGGCGCAGGACGAGTCGCAGCGCCAGGCGATAGTAGAAGAGGGTGCCGCACTGTTCCGCCAGGCCGGTGTCGGTTCCCAGGCCATGGCCAACCTGCAGCAGGCGCGCTGGCAGAAGCTGGTGTGGAATGTGCCGTATAACGGCCTGTCGGTGTTGCTCAAGGCCAGCACCACGCCGCTGATGGCCGACGCCGACAGCCGCGAGCTGATCCTGGCCCTGATGCGTGAAGTGGTGCAGGGGGCCCAGGCCTGTGGCCATGGCATGCCGGACGGCTATGCTGAGCACTTGTTCAAGGTGACCGAAGGCATGCCGGACTATTGGCCGAGCATGTACCACGATTACCAGCACAAACGTGCGCTGGAGTTGGCGGCTATCTATGCCGCGCCACTGGCCGCGGCCAAGGCGGCGGGATGCGAGCTGCCGAAAATGGAAGCCTTGTATCAGGCGTTGAGCTTCATCGACCGGCATAACGGTTGAGCGCAGCCTTGGGGGAAGCGATATGGCAAAGAGCCTGGGCGGTAAACTGGTGGTGGCGATTTCGTCGCGGGCCCTGTTCGATCTGAGTGAAAGCCATAAGGTCTATCTGGCCGAGGGCGTCGAGGCCTACCGCAAGTATCAGATCGATCATGAGGAGGAGACCCTGGAGCCGGGCGATGCCTTCCCCCTGGTGAAAAAGCTCTTGAGCCTCAATGCCAGCCTCGGCCGTGCGCGGGTCGAGGTGGTGCTGGTATCGCGTAACAGTGCCGACACCGGCCTGCGGGTCTTCAATTCGATCCAGCACTACGGCCTGGATATTTCCCGGGCCGCTTTTGTCGGTGGGCGTAGCCCCTATCCTTATCTCGCGGCCTTTGGCTGTGACCTGTTTCTTTCCACCCATGCCGAAGACGTGCGCAGTGTGCTGGAGGCCGGATTCGCCGCGGCGACCATTCTTTCCGGTGGTGCCCGCCGCGCCGCCAGCGCCGAACTGCGGATCGCCTTCGACGGTGATGCCGTGCTGTTTTCCGATGAGTCGGAGCGGATCTATCAGCTCGGCGGCCTGGAAGCCTTTCAGGCCAAGGAGCGCGAGTCCGCTCGTGAACCGCTGCGTGGTGGGCCGTTCAAAGGTTTCCTCGCCGCGCTCAATCTGTTGCAGCGCGAGTTCCCCGATGACGGCTGTCCTATCCGCACCGCCCTGGTGACAGCGCGTTCGGCGCCGGCCCACGAGCGGGTGATCCGGACCCTGCGCGAGTGGGATATCCGTCTGGATGAGTCGTTGTTCCTGGGCGGTCTGGAGAAGGCCGCCTTTCTCGAAGCCTTCGCTGCCGATGTGTTCTTCGACGATCAGGCCGGTCATTGCGAGCTGGCGCGCGAAGTGGTCGCCACCGGCCATGTGCCCCATGGCATCAGCAACGAAACCCGGGTTTAGCTCAATGTTCACGGGCCCGCGCGGGACATCGTAGTCGCCTTGGCACTGCTAAGCTGAATCAATCTCCGCCATATTGGCAGTTGAGGAGGTCATATGATTCGTTCGATGTTGTATGCCACTGACCTCGGTCTGTATGCACCCTATGTGATGCAGCATGCCCTGGAACTGGCTCGAACATTCAATGCCGACTTGCACGTGGTTCATGCGGTGGAGCCCATGGGGCTGTTTGCCGAATCGGTGTTGCAGAGTTACCTGGACGAGCAGGCCCTGAACGAGTTTCACAGCCAGGGCCTGAGCACCGTGATGGCGAATATCGAACAGCGGGTACTCGACAGCTTTCGCGAGGAGTTGGGGGAGGGCATGGAGGACCTCGCCCTGATTCAATCGGTCAGGGTCTTTCAGGGGGACCCCTCGCACGTCATCCTCGAACAGGCGTCGAAACTCTCGGTGGATCTGTTGATCGTAGGTAGTCACAGCCATGGGGTGGGCGGCGAAACGCCGCTGGGCAGGACGGCGGCCAGGGTGCTGCAACTGGCCAAGGTTCCGGTTTACCTGGTGCCTTTGGTGCAGCGTCGGCGACTCGGAGATATCTGACGCAGTGATTGGAATTTTCTGAGGAAAAGTTCTAGATTTATTCGTCAAACCATTAATATAGTTATATACCGTCGCTGATGCCCGTGGCGTCTACCTGCTTTGAGGGATTCATATGAAGCTTCAACAATTGCGCTACATCTGGGAAGTGGCGCACCACGACCTCAACGTTTCTGCTACAGCCCAAAGCCTTTACACCTCCCAACCGGGTATCAGCAAGCAGATCCGCCTGCTCGAGGACGAACTGGGCGTCGAGGTATTCGCTCGCAGCGGCAAGCACCTGACCCGCGTCACTCCGGCTGGTGAACGCATCATCACCACCGCCGGCGAGATTCTGCGCAAGGTCGAAAGCATCAAGCAGATCGCCCAGGAATTCTCCAACGAGAAGAAGGGCACCCTGTCGATCGCCACCACCCATACCCAGGCTCGTTATGCCTTGCCGCCGGTGATCAGCAGTTTCATCAAGCAGTACCCGGACGTGGCACTGCATATGCATCAGGGTTCGCCGATGCAGATTGCCGAAATGGCCGCCGATGGCACCGTCGACTTCGCCATCGCCACTGAAGCGCTGGAGCTGTTCGGCGACTTGGTGATGATGCCGTGCTACCGCTGGAACCGTTGCGTGGTAGTGCCGCAGGGCCACCCGCTGACCAAGCTGCCGAAGCTGACCCTGGAAACCCTCGCCGAATACCCGATCGTGACTTACGTGTTCGGTTTCACCGGCCGTTCCAAGCTCGACGAAGCCTTCAGCCATCGCGGCCTGACGCCGAAGGTGGTGTTCACCGCCGCCGACGCCGACGTGATCAAGACTTACGTGCGCTTGGGCCTGGGCGTGGGCATTGTCGCCAAGATGGCGGTCGATACCAAGCTCGACAGCGACCTGGTGGTGCTGGATGCCAGCGAGCTGTTCGAGTCGAGCATCACCAAGATCGGTTTCCGCCGTGGCACTTTCTTGCGTGGTTTCATGTGCGACTTCATCGAGAAGTTCGCCCCACACCTGACCCGCGAAGTGATGGCCAAGGCCATCCAGTGCCACAACAAGCAGGAACTCGAAGAGCTGTTCGACGGCGTCGAACTGCCGGTCCACTAAGTTCTAGCCGGACTTACTTCACCTCGGTGACAGCGAACTGTTGCCGAGTGCCGGCGACGACGATCTCCAGCTCATCCCCCTCGAACTTGCCCAGCAGACCTTTGCCCAGCGGTGAGCGAGGGGTGATGACAGTCACCGGTTGTCCCACCACGTCTACCTTCAGGCCCGCCCCGTCGGGTGCCAGGAACAGCCATTGTTCGTGGCCGTTTTCGTCCTCGAGACCCAGCAGCGCGCCGACCTGGATGCCGAGATTCTCGTCGTACGGGCGCAGCGTCAGGTTCTGGCAGAGCGCCAGGGCCTGGCGGATTTCCTCGACGCGCCGGGCCTGGCCAGCCGCCAGATAGGAGGCTTCGAGCCCCAGGGTGTCGTACTTGTTTTCGGCAATGTTCTCTTCGTGGGTCGCCGCCTCATAGGCGGTCTGCGCCGCGCGTTGGGCGATCTCCAGATCGCCGCGCAGCTTGTCGAGAATCAGTTGGTGGACCGTAGGCTTGTGCATGGTCAGGTTCGTGATCAATCGCAGAATTGCAGGACGTTGGCCCGGCTCTTTTCGTTGGGTGCCGTCTGGTCCTGTTGCAGCCAGAACTGGCATTTCGGGTTGGCCTGGTTGCGCAGGTTGTTGCGGGCATTATCCAGCGCCTGCTGCTGTTCGTTCTTGCGCAGGTTTTCCTGGTATTGCTCGAACATGGGGTTGGCCGCCACCGGCTCGATGCTGGCGGGTTTCCCCAGATATTGCACGGCCTGGGCGACGGGCGCCAACGGCGGCTCGAACCCAAAGCGCGAGGCCAGCCAGCCGGTCAGGGCGATCGCCAGGAAACCCAGCCACAGCCCCAGGGCGATACTGCCGCTGAGCTGAAGGGCGTTTACGCTGATACGTAGTGGTCGACGGGGTGTCGCGCGATTGGGCATGGCAGCCTCCTGGCAGGCGGTGTCGGGCAAGCGGCAATTGTCGCACGAAGATTATCGACGTTGGCTCTTCTGTCGGTGGCGATTTATGCGGACAATCGGCGCCTTTGCCAACTGGAGCCCGGAATGAAAGCCTCCTGGGATATTTTCTGCAGCGTCGTCGACAACTACGGCGACATCGGCGTGACCTGGCGGCTGGCCCGGCAATTGGTGGCCGAGCATCGGTGCGCGGTGCGGCTGTGGGTGGATGACCTGCGGGCCTTCGAGCGCTTGTGTCCGACGGTCGATAACGCCTTGCCCCAGCAGTGGCAGGAAGGCGTCGACGTACGTCATTGGCCGGCTGAGTGGTCGCCGGTGGCGGCTGCGGATGTGGTGATCGCCGCCTTCGCCTGTCAGCTGCCGCCGGTATATATGGAGGCGATGGCCGAGCGTGAGCGCAGGCCCTTGTGGTTGAACCTCGATTATCTGAGCGCCGAGGCCTGGGTGATAGGGTGTCACGGGCTGCCTTCGGTGAAGTTCAAGGGGGTACAGAAGTACTTCTTCTTCCCCGGGTTCCAAGCCGGCACCGGCGGGTTGCTGCGCGAGGCCGGGCTGCTGGAACAGCGCCGGGCGTTTCAGCAGGCCCCGTTGGCACGGCGCGGCTTCCTTGAAGGCCTGGGGATCTTTGCCGCAGCCGATGCGCGGCTGATATCGCTGTTCGCCTACGAGAACGCTGGCCTGGCCAGTTGGCTGGATGTGCTGGCGGGCGACGCGCGCGCCACTCATCTGCTGGTGCCCGAAGGGCGGATCCTCGGTGACGTGCAACGCTGGTTGGGTGTCGGCGCGCTGGCGGCAGGGGACGTGCATGTCCACGGTGCCTTGACGGTGCAGGTGCTGCCATTCGTCCGGCAGCAGGACTACGACCGGTTGCTGTGGGCCTGCGATTTTAATGCCGTGCGCGGCGAAGACTCGTTCGTGCGGGCGCAGTGGGCCGGTCGGCCGATGCTCTGGCACATTTATCAACAGGACGAAGACATCCACCTGGACAAGCTCGACGCCTTTCTCGAACTCTATACCCAAGGGCTGTCGCTGGAAGCCAAGGCGGCGCTGATCGACCTGTGGCGGGCCTGGGATGCTGGCGGCGACATGGCGCCAGGCTGGAAAAAACTGCTCGAGCACTGGCCGGAAGTGGTCGTGCATGCCGAGAAATGGTGTCTGGAACAGGGCTCGCGGCCCGATCTTGCTGCGGCGCTGGTGCAGTTTTACCTAAATTGGATATGATACGCGGCCTAGATTTTTGTAAATCCCATCCAAATTCGGATATTCGCAATGAAAACTGGTAAAGAACTCAAACCCGGTACCGTGATCCGTATCGACAACGATCCTTGGCTGGTTCAGAAAGCTGAATTCACCAAGTCCGGTC
>NZ_JBNNVU010000029.1:0-61965 GCF_050280705.1 Pseudomonas sp. NPDC089530
CCAGGACGAAGTCGAACAGGCGATCCGCCAGGTCATGGCTGTTGAGCAGGTGGGTCGGCAGGTTGATCGACACCGGGATGTCGTAGTCCTGTTGGCGCCAGCGCGCCTGGGCCTGGATGGTCTGGCGCAGCACCAGCCACAGCAGGTCTTCCTCCAGGTCGTAGGACTTGATCGCGGGCAGAAAGGCGTCGGGCAGCAACATGCCCCGGGTCGGATGCATCCAGCGGACCAGGGCTTCGGCGGCGACTATCCGGCCATTGAACAGGGACTTCTTGGGCTGGAACCAGGCCTCGAATTGCTCGTCCCGGATGGCCTGGGCCAGTGTCGCCTGAGTGAGCAGGGCGGTGGGCAGGGGGTGCGGCGAGCTGGGCTGGGAGACGCTCAATTGGGTGGTCAGGGTCTGCAGGGCGGCCAGATTCACCGGCTTGGAAATCAGGCCGATGACTTTCACCCCAAGGTTCTTGGCCGCCAGGCTAGCGCTCATCAGCATGCGCCGCGAAGCCGAACTCATGATCGCCAGGGCGGGTTTGTAGGGCAGGGTCGCCAGGCCCTGGATGAACTGCACGCCGTCCATTCCCGGCATCAGCAGGTCGGTGAGCACCAGGTCGAACTTGCGCCATTTCAAGCGTTCCAGCGCCTCTTCGCCATCCCTTGCGCCTTCCAGGTAATAGGGGCCCAGCTCACCGAACAGATGCTGCAGGTACATATGCTGGAAGGGGTGGTCTTCAACGATCAATATGCTACAGGGCTTCATGTTTCGCTCTTTCATAGGGCGCTAGGTAATTGAACAGGGCGCGCAGTGCAAAAGGTTTGACCAGGCAATGGTTCATCCCGGCCGCCAGACATTGTTCTTCTTCTCCCCGCATTGCATTGGCCGTGGCGCCGATGATCGGCACCGAGCAGCCGCGGCGACGCAGCTCCTTGGCCAGTTCATAACCATTCATCACTGGCATGTTGACGTCGGTCAGGACCAGATCGAAGCGCTCGGGGTCCCACATCGACAGGGCCTCCTCGCCGTTCGACGCGAGTTCCACGTTGCAGCCCAGCTCTTCCAGCTGATCCCTGAGGATCAACTGGTTGATGACGTTGTCTTCGGCCACCAGAACGTTCAGCTGCAATTGCTTCAGGGCCCAGTGCTCGTTGTGGTTCTCGGTTTTCGCGACCCAGAGCCCCTGGGCCTGGCTGACCGCCCGATGGATGGAGCGCAGGTGGTTGAGGTTCACGTGCCAGGCGCCGTCCTGGAACTGCGGTTCGTTGGTGCCGGTGCCGGTGGCGATGATCAGCGGGCCGGTCCAGTCGGGCTGCAGGCGCTGTTCGAGTTCGCCGGGATGGATCTCGATCAGCAGGCAGTCGCCGACCGGACTGCCCTTCGACGGATGACAAAGCTGGACCCGCGCTCCCCACTGGCTCAGCCAGCCGCCGATGGACTCCGCAAGTTCGCGCACGCTGGACATGACATAGAGGGTTTCCGGCAGCAGCTGCGTGCCGGGCAGGGTGACCGGCTCGTCGATCGCGGCCTCCAGGGGCAGGGTGAGGGAGAAGCTGCTGCCCAGGCCGAGTTCGCTGACCATGCGCAGGCTGCCATTCATCAACTGGGTGAGGCGCTGGCAGATCGGCAGGCCCAGGCCGGTGCCCGCCACCACGTTGGCGTTGCCGCCGGTCTGGTAGAACGGCTCGAAGATGAACGGCTGGTGGTCCTGGGCAATGCCTTTGCCGGTGTCGGAGACCTGCCACAGGATGCTGGAGCGCTCGCCATCGCGGCTCAGCAGGTTGACCCGCAGCACGATGCGTCCGAAGTCGGTGAACTTCACCGCGTTGTTGAGCAGGTTGCTGACGATCTGCCGGATGCGCGTGACGTCGCCGATCAGCCGCTCGGGGATTTGCGGGTCCACGCAGGCGTAGAGCAGCAGGCCCTTGTTCGAGGCCGCCGCGGCATAGCCCTGGACCAGTTCGTGGACCAGGTCCAGCGGCGAGAATTCGGTCAGCTCCAGGGCCAGTTGCCCGGCTTCGATTTTCGACACGTCCAGCACATCGCAGATCAATTGCAGCAGGGTCGAGGAGGACGATTCGATGGCGCGCAGGTAGTCGCGCTGCTGCAGGTCCAGCTGGGTGCGCGAGAGCAGTTCCAGGGTGCCCAGCACGCCATACAGCGGCGTGCGGATTTCATGGCTCATGGTGGCGAGAAACAGGGTTTTCGCTTCGTTGGCGGCGTCGGCCATCTGCCGCGCTTCTTCCAGGGCGGCTTCCACCTGCTTGCGCGCGCTGATGTCGCTGAAGGCGCAGAACAGCACATCCTCGCCCTTGTAGCGGGTAGGGGCGGAGCTCAGGTAGAGGTGGCGGCCGTCGGCGGTCTCGAAGTAGTCGAAACGGTTCGGCTCATGGCTCTTGAAGGCTTGCTGGATCCAGCCGGCGCAGAGTATTTCCCGTTCGATGCCGTTGCCCAGCCATTGTTGCGCCAGGGTGTTTTCCAGCACCACCTGGCCATCGGTACGGCGCAGCACGCACAGGGCCACGGGCGCGGTCTGGATCACATCGCGACTGAACAGCTCGCTTTCCACCAGGGCCTGGATGCGGCTGAGCGCGGGGGTGATGAAGCGGTGCTCGATACGCCGGGTCAGCAGGCCGATCAGGCTGATGCTGAACAGGCAGAACACCAGGGTGCCGGCCAGCTGCGGCCAGAGCGCGCGCAGCAGGGCCTGCAGGCTGAAGGAGTAGACCAGTTGCCAGTCGGAGGTCATCAGTTGCTTGCGGATCACCAGGTGGTCGGGCCACCAGCCGCTGCCGACGAAACCGAAGAAGTTGTTCCCCTGCAATTGTTGCAACGCCTGGCCGAGGCGCGCGGACGGGGTGTTGGTGAACAGCAGGGCGCCTTCGGAGTTGAACATCATGAACTCGCCGGCGCTCTGGTCGCTCAGGGCCTTCAGCACTTCCCGGCCGTTCATTTCCAGGCCCAGCCAGCCGGACGCTTCGGCACGATCGTCGACGCGGGTGAAAATGTACAGCTGCGAGTTCTGCGTGGACTGGTCGGTGAGCCACAGCTCGTTGGTGGCTGAAAGCTCGTCGTACTGCAGCAGGGCGAGCTTGTCGAGAATGACCCTGGGCAGCGGCGGGGCATCCGGGTTACTGTTGTACAGGCGCTTGACCTGGGCCTTGGGGCCGGGGCCGACATACAGCAGGTTGACCTGGCGCTCCTTGAAGTACTCGCGCATGCGCAGGTTGAGCCAGAGGCTCCACCGATCGTCGCTGTCGCCCAGTTCCAGGCGCAGCTCTTCGCTGTCGGGCTGATAGGTCAAGGGCACGGCCTGCTTGGACTCGCGCACCGCCGACAGGCTGAGGCTTTCCAGCAAGGCTTCGCGATTGGTGAAGAAGGTCTGGGCTTCGGCGATAGCGCTGCTCATGTAGCCCCGGCGCCGGGAAATGTCGTTGCTGAGGGTGGAATTGAGGAAGTTGTAGGCCGCGCCGAGGATCCCGATCAACAGAATCAGGGCGAAAAGACGCAACAACCGGCTGGCGGCTTCGGGACTGGAAAACACGGGACTGATCTGATGGAGGTAGGTCTTTAATCTCATGGACCCACTCTAAATAAAGCCTCAAAAATCCGGGATAGGACGATCCTTAAAGTCGGTTATCTTTCATCGTGGACAGCCCGGTCCAGACCGAAAGGACGTGCTCGCGCAGCTGTCCTTTCGACCGGGTCCTTCAAGGGCAACGACAGCCTCAGACCATCGCCAGGCGCTGCTTGCCCAGCGGCGCGGGGAAGGCGCGGTCGATGGCGGCCAGGTCCTCGGCGTCCAGGCGCAGTCCGGCCGCCTCTGCGTTCAGCCGCACGTGCTCGGGATGCACCGCCTTGGGAATGGCGATCACCCCTTCCTGGCGCAGGACCCAGGCCAGGGACACCTGGGCGGTGGTCACGCCATGGCGCTCGGCGATTTGGCGCAGCGTGGGGTGGCGCAGCAGCTTGCCGGCCTGGGCGATCGGGCAGTAGGCCATGATTGGCAGGCCCTGGCGTTGCGCGGCGGGCAGCAGGTCGAACTCGATGCCGCGCTCTTCGATGTTGTACAGCACCTGGTTGGTGGCACAGGCCGGGCTCGCCAGCTCAGCGAGGTCATCGAGGTCGAGGTTGGAAACGCCCCAACGGCCGATCTTGCCGTCCTCGCGCAGGCGCTCGAAGGCTTCCACCGTTTCCTCAAGGGGGTATTGCCCCCGCCAGTGCAGTAGGTACAGGTCGATATAGTCGGTGTCCAGGCGCCGCAGGCTGCGTTCGCAAGCCTGGGGAATGCCTTTGCGGCTGGCGTTGTGCGGGTACACCTTGCTGACCAGGAACACCCGGTCGCGCTGGCCGGCGATGGCGGCCCCGACCACTTCTTCCGCGCCGCCCTCGGCGTACATCTCGGCGGTATCGATCAGGCTCAGGCCTCGTTCGATACCCGCCTGCAGGGCGGTAATCTCGGCGTTGCGCTGGTGGCGCTCCTCGCCCATGCGCCAGGTGCCCTGGCCTATCACCGGGACGGGCACGCCCGCCAGATCGAGTGTTCGCATGACTATTCCTATTTTCAGGCGGGCAGGTCAGCGATATCGCGTATGCCCAGCCGCTGTTGCTCAGAGGTCAACGGCTTACCCATCCCCGACCAGCCCTAACGGCTCGGCTTCGTACTGTTGTCCCCAGCACCGAACGGCCGTATCACCCATATCAAGATCACGACAAACCTTTGAAACGCCCAGGCCCTTGTCCTTGATCCTCCTCATGACTTCCAGCTTGAAGCTGTCGTCGAATGTTCTGCGTTTGTCGGTCATGAAAAACGCCTCGATAGATGCGTTCTCCAGCTATCGAGGCGTTCCGTTTCATCAAGGCGCTGGAAACAGGTTTGGTCCAAAAATATCTGCATCATCAATGGGGCCTTGGCCCCAGAGGTTCGTCATCACTGGAGGGACCAAGGATTGAACCTGAGTCGACAGGATATTCCAGACGGAGAGTCCGGTCGCCGCTTGCAGGTACCCAGCTTGTTGGACACCAGACCAGCTAGATCCGTTAGAGGAGGTGACGTACAGAAGTTGCCCATCCGGCTGGCTATTGCTACCAACGCCCTGGAAGAAGACGTAAAGCTGGTTGTTGTAAACGATCGCCGCCGGACTCGAACTCGCTATCTCGTTTGAGCCCGAACTGGGAATAATATGATTAACGTTTGGGCTGTAGCTGCTGCCATTGAATATGACATAGCTGAGCGTATTGTTCGGTGACGCGAAGAAGCAATAGATGTTGTTGTTAAACACCACCGCAGAAGGCGACTGGTTAGCCATCAGCCCCATAGCTTGCCCTGTGGCCCCGTTCACAAGTTGCTTGTCGCCGGACCAGGTCAGTGGGCCGGCAGGGTTGCAGGGTGCGCTGTTGCACCAAAGCTGACTGTCAGTGCCAGATGAGGTGCCACTGGTGCCCGTGTGGAAGAGGTAGATCGTATTATTAAACACGACGGTCGATGGGGAGTCCCACATGCCCGTACCGGGGACCTTGTACAGGGTGCTCCAACTGCTTCCGTCGGCAGACCACAGGTAGTAGGGGACATCTCCCTCTTTCGATGCGGGCATGAATACATAGAGGAGGTTGTCCGAGACCAACAGATTCGGACACCACGACAGAATGGCATTCTGACCGGAGTAATAGGTTGAGGAGACGGTGGGGACCACTTGGTGTTGCGTGCTCCAGCTGAGTTGGCCGTTGTAGGCTACGTAGCACAGCTCGCCGTTATTGCCGCCCCCTTCATACAGCACCCAGAGGGCGTAGTTGTTGAGTAGGACCGCCGCTGGCGATCCGGACATGGAGACATTCGGTATCTGGTTCCAGCCCGTCCAGCTATTGCCATTAAACAGGCAGTAGCCGAGCTGTCCGACGCTTGAGCCCTGCACAAAGACATACAGTTCACCGTTGTACACCGCAGCAGACGGCGAGTTCGACATTGCCATGTTGCCCGGGCTCACCTGGATGTTCGAGGTCCAGCTGCTTCCATTGAATACATTGTAAAAGAGTTCGCCGCAGTACCCGCCCCCCTGATAAAAGAGGTAAAGCTGATTGTTATACACCACAGCAGACGGCGAGGCCGACCCACCACCAACGGGCGGCTGGACCTGCCCGCCCCACGTCGACCCGTCACTGCAGGTGTTGTAGCACCAACTTACGCCAACCCCCTGATAGAAGACATACAGTTCATCGTTGAAAACCACTGCGGATGGAGAGTTTTCCATCAGTACTTCGCCCGCAGAGTTTATCCAAACTGGCGAGGCCCAACTGCTCGTGCTCGGATTGTAGGTCACGTAGCAGAGCTGCCCGTTATTGCTGGCCCCCTGGTAGAAAACGTAGATCTCGTTTTTGAACACGACCGCGGACGGTGTCCCGGAGAGCATGACACCGGGGATCTGGGTTTCAGGCAACCAGGTGGCCGCCCCACCGGCGTTGCCGTTACACCACAGTTGACCACCTTGATTGTAGAAGCTGTAAATCACATTGCCGAAGTTCACCGCACACGGCGATGCCGACAGTACCTGCGGATTCACTTGGGTAGCACCGCTCCAGCTGGTGCTGTTCATCACGTTGAACCAGAGCTGGCCACTAGCACCGCCCCCTTGGTGCAGGATATAGAGATTGTCGTTGCACACAGCGACCGCGGGTGCATAGGTAATGGGCGCGGCTGCCGGCGGTGGCCCATTCATGACCAAGGGGGTCGCAGGTACTTTATCGACGTAGCCCTCAAGCGAGGTACCCCCGGAGCTTGTCATCGATGCGATGTAAGTGCAGCCATCGGGTTGACCATTTGCTTCGCCTTGGTAGCAGACAAGGATCTGATTATCGCAGACGACGGCCGACGGTGAGTACGAGAGGTTGACCCAAGAAACCTGGGTGTCGCCAGACCAACTGCCAGTGCTCGACAGGCAGTCGTAGAAAAGGTCATTGTCGGGTTGTCCGCCTCCTTCGCCCTGGTGGAAGACGTAGAGCTGATTGTTGTAGACGACAGGCGCCGGCGAGTACGCAATTCCAACGCCGGGGACTTGTTGGCTGCCGGACCAGGCTCCTGCAGTCGACAGACAGTCATAGTACAGCCCGCTATTGCCCTGCCCACCCGCGCCGCCTTGGTAAAAGACGTAGAGCTGGTTATTGAAAACAACTGCCGAAGGTGAGTACGACAGGCTAACGTTGGCTACCTGAATCGGGGGCGAACAGGTTCCCGTGGCGGTATCGAAGATCACATACCAAAGCTGCCCGGAGACGGTGTTATCGGCGGTCTGGTAAAAGATGTAGAGCTGGGCCGAGGTGGCCCCGCTCGGTGTGAACATGACGGCCGAGGGGGTGTACATGAGGCCGATGGTGTTGAGCTGGGTGGCCGATGACGACCACCCGACAAGGTAGGGCGATGTCCACGCATTGGTGCTGGTACTACAGGTGGTATAGCAGAGCTGCCCCTCCTGCTGGAAGAAGGAGTAAAGCAGCGTGTCGGAGACGGCGACCACAGAAGGTGACGCGGACAGGCTAATCGGGCTTGCGGTGCTTGGCGAAGACCAGGTCGACTGGACAGTGCCAACACTTTGGTAAAGGTAGCCACTTTGCCCCGGGCCCTGATACATGCAATACAGCTGATTGTTGAATTCCGTGGCGCTCGGGCTGCACGACATTTGGGCGCCGCTCAGCGTCGTAGTTGGCATCCAGCTGCTGCCATCACTTCCACTATATTGCAGTTGTCCATTTGATCCTGGGCCTTGCCAGAAGCAATACAGTTCATCGTTGAAAATGACGGGGGCGGGGGAGTTTGAGAGCCTTATCGGGGCCATTTGGGTGTCGCCGACCCAGCTGCTGCCATTGAAAGCGTTGACATAGATATTCCGAGAGTTTCCAGAACCCTGATGGAACACAAGTAGTTCACCGTCGTACACGATGGCGCATGGCTCGGCACTAATGCCCCCGCTGCTATCGGTGTTATTGGAGTTGCTCCAGTTTCCATTATATGTGCTGTACAACAGTTGCCCATTGTTACCACTGCCCTGGTACAGGACATACAGCTCGCCGTTGTACACCG
The DNA here is from genome assembly GCF_050280705.1 of Pseudomonas sp. NPDC089530. Classification (NCBI taxonomy): domain Bacteria; kingdom Pseudomonadati; phylum Pseudomonadota; class Gammaproteobacteria; order Pseudomonadales; family Pseudomonadaceae; genus Pseudomonas; species Pseudomonas sp. NPDC089530. The sequence goes on from NZ_JBNNVU010000029.1 coordinate 8,061, forward strand.
CGGCGGCCGGCGAAACAGACATACCAACTCCCGCTACCTGCTTGTTGGCCGCCCAGCTGGTGCCATTGAACACGCTGTACCACAGTTGTCCATTATTACCCCCGCCCTGGTGGAACACATAGAGCTGGTAGTTGAACACGACGGCGCACGGCGAACAGGAAATACTCACGTTATCAACCTGAATGGCGTCAGACCAGGTTGTTCCATTGAACACACTGTAATAGAGCCCGGGGGTGGTGCTCCCGAGAGGCGTGCCCTGGTAGAAGACATACAACAGATCGTTGAACACGACTGCGGAGGGCCCGAACTCTGGGGTGAACTTGGTGGGTTCTGGCGTATCGGTGAGGCAGAGGCCAGACTGAACCAACGTCGTGCTTGCGGACCAGCCGCTCCCACTGCAGGTAGAATATTGGAGTATTCCCCCGCTCTGGGTGAATACATAACTCACGTTGTTGTAGTTGACGGCTGACGGGGCATCCGTTATCGCGTTAGCCAACTCTAGGCCCTCCAGTGCTGGGCCAATACCCCATGTTTTAGCGGCATCCGCGCCTTCGGATTTCACTATGCCAAAACTAATTTTCCCTGCTGTCACTGCCGCAGTTTCACCACCATCGATAAATACGAAACCCAGGTCTGCGGCCACCATTTCCGCCACAGTGACTGTCGCCGTGATACCAAATGCCATGATATTTCTCCTTGTTTTCGCAACAGCCAATGGACTTTGCGTCGCCCGTCCGTGGCCGTAATAATGTTGCTTCGGCAATCTAGCGTGCAGGCGAAAAGATCAAAGTGTTACATCACCTTCAACCACAGAGCCTGCCTACCATGATCCGTACATCTACTTCTGGGGTGTACTTACCGTGCCCACCCGTTACAACTCTCTTTCCGCATGATCGATGCGGTCCTCGACGAACACCGTTCAGCGGTCGATGAAGAAGCCCATGTCCAATGCACTGATAATGCGAGGGCGTGCAGCCGTCTGAGCCCCAGTACACAGAGGCCACTTATCCGCAGTGCTGCGAATAAGCAGTGGCCAGCCGTATGTCGTATTGATTCTTTGCGTAATCGGGTCCGTTGTAGGCAGCTGCAAAAACGGCCCAGTCCTTCGTCCTCAACGCGTCGCGGAACGGAGGCCGATCGATGAACTGCACGAATGCCGCCAGCTGTTCATCTGCTCCTGCACGATGTGCTTCGGCGAAGTCGCGCACTGTCGAAAAGCCGCATGTGGGATAGTTGAAGCCCATTAACTGGAACGTCCCCCAACTGGCGGACTCCAATGCAGCGTCGTGGTCCAGGGCCATAGCGGCATTAAGCCTGGCCCATTCTCCTTCCAGCGAACCGGCATACTTGGACTTGTCCCAGTGCGGATAACTCAGGTCGGGAGCAGTGGCATCAAAGCGCCCGCTCGTAAGTCGGTGAAAGATGTGCCCCTCGAAGAGCACCTTCGGTTCATTGGACGGCGGTGGAAGGAAGCCGGTGCCAGCCGACTCAACGCTGGCGACGGCCTGCAGGCATGCGACTTCCACGCCAAGATTTTGTGCCGATGCGGTCCATGCCTGATCCGAGATAATTAGACTCATGCTTGTTTCCTCTAAGGTAGTGGTGCAGGTGAACTCGTGTTGTCGCCGGTAGATTCCCTCGGCGCAGTGGCAACTGGCAGAGGGATGGCGGTTGACGTCTGTGGGGTACCCGAGGGTATTGACAGCGTGTACTGGACCGGCGGCAGGTACACGGTCTTGTCGGGCAGGTTGAACTGATAGTGATGGAAGAGCGTGGCGCAGATCAGTCCTGCTCCAAGCACAACCAGAACGATGCCGGGAGAGGACGTGTTCAGCGCTACCTTCAATTGCGGTGTTTCTCCGCTGAGGGAGGTGGCTGGTTCTTGTAATCGACCCAGCACGAAGACCGCACCGACCAGGCACAGCACCATTCCGGTCAAGAAGCCGAGGTTCAGCAACGAGGCCTGACGCAGAATCACCGCGTTGGTGGCCTGCTCTCTTGCTCGAAGCGTTTCACGCTCGAGCGTCACCAGGGCGTTCCATCGCATCAGCTCGGCCTTGGCTGTGCTTTCCAAGCCGCCAAAGGATGCTGGTGCTTCCTCGACTTCAGGGGCAGTTTGCAGCTCGACGCGCATCAGGTGTATCTGGATAAAACTACTCAGAAAGAACAGAAGCCCCATCACAGCAATGGCTCGAGTCATAAAGGGGAGGACCTTCAATTGCCATTGGTCGTTGGTCGCCGGCAGTGTTTCGATGGGAGCGTTCATGGTCCGTGTTCTCTCCTCGCAATTGAGACGTTGCACTGCGAACCTCTCGGCGTGGTGTCATGCAGATAGCCAGCTGTAGCATCAGCTCCGTTGCTATCGACTTTCAGCCGCCTTTTCCCTTCACCTGAAGCCAGTGGATGACGGCATACCGCGGGGCGGTAATGAGCTCGCCAGAGGATTTGGTTCGACGATCAGGAGGCTAGTTCGAGCGTTTGGAACCTCGCTAGTACCAACGACGTTTCCACTGCTCTCGTATCCTGAACCGCAGACATCGACGTCGGCGCCAACACTGCAGAACAGTGCGCCGGGATGTCGACGTGGCGAACAAGTTGGGAAAGCCTTTGGCTCGGCGGGGGGACTTTCTTACCGTCCGACTTGCAGAGTCCCGCATTGTCGGTCGCTGAATCACCGCGGTGCTCAAGGGGGGAGGGCGAGGCCCAGACGCTGGCACCAGAACACTGCTACAGACACCGAGTCAGTTCAGCGGCATTCAACAAGTGGTGGAACAGATTCACCGGGATTGAGTCGTCGCTGATTGCTCGGTCCAAGGAGCGGTAGAACGAGAACCAGCGATGGCTCGACTCGATGTGGCAGGGGGGAGCATTCAGTGCCAGAGCATTAGCTCAAGACTTCCGCTGTCTTGTGTCGTTCACCTGCGATGCCAAGATTGCGGCACAGGACATCACTGGCCAGTTGGATCGCCTGCTCACATCGCTTCAATGCCCATTCGAACGGGGCTTTCCATGCCTTGGCATAGGCATGCCAAGTAATCCCCAGGGTCTGAGCGCGAGCCAAATCTGAACAAGGGCGACGACCACTGCCCAGGCACTTTTGACAGGGCCCGGAGCGTCCATGAGCAAGCTGATATCCGGCTCCCTGACATATCGAGCAAATCACCGCGGTACTCAACTCGACCAACACGCCACGAGTAAGGCGTTGATAGACGGGGCTGGGAGAGGGCCATCGTTGTTCTTTAGCCTCTTCCATCGCGCTTCGATAGGAAGTAAGGCTACTTGCCGGGTTTTGCGAGCGATGCTTGAACGCGGTCAGCTCGAGCTCCGCTATGTCATGAGTCAGCTGGGTAGTTAAAGCCTGAATCGCACGTGTCTTGCATTGGTCCAGCACTTGCCGCAACAGCATTCGCTCTATGTCTCGTTTGTTGTGGGATGCGCTATCCGGCCACCAGACGTAGCAGAACAATTCTCTCGAGAATTCATCGTTGATCATCCTCAATGCAGCTGATACCTCTTGTGAGGATAATGCTGAATAGCCTCTCTGAATTACGCTCCATTCCGAACTGTTTTGAGCCCTGCAGCACAGTAAAGTACGACCGTCCATAGTCCTTCTCCATAGAAGTCACAGCGACTCGGATGTCGTCCTGCCGGGCGCACTCACCATCGCGTTCGATCGGTCCCTTCTCGAGCGCTAGACGAAGTCGGTTACCCCGTAGGCAACCCGCTCAGGGACGTGTATGGAGATCGTGCTGAGAGCAATGAATGTGAATCCCAAAAGAGTGATTTCAGGCCTCTCGCCTGGTGAACTCCCCGGAGGAACTGGTCCGACGGTGAGGACGCTAGTTAGCGGTTTTGGAACCTTGCCAGTACCAATGCGTTGGCTCTGCGACCTCGTGGACGTCGCAATCTGTGCGAGCCCAGTAAGCGCAAAGTTGTTGCTGATATTGACCGTGACCCGTTGTGCGCGATGACCACGCAGGCAGAAAAAGATGGGGGTAAGAAGCGCTTCCGATAATTGCCGACCTCGGTAATTGCAAGAGCTAGGGTGGTCTGTCCCGGGCTGAGTGGAGACTGACTCACAGTGGATAATGTCCACCGCAAGGAGCGTTCATGACCCAGACCAGAAGACGTTTCCCGAATCCTTCAACCGCGAGGCGGTAGATCAGGTACTCGCCGGCACACCACGTCGTCTACCCAGATCCTGAGCCAGCGAAGCGCTAGCCCTCACCGCCCTTCGTGCTGGCGCCGGTAAGCCCCCGGCTGCACGCCCACCGCCTTGGCGAAAGCGCGGGTAAAGGCCGCGACCGATTGATAACCCACCGCTGCGCCCACCTGTTCCACGGTGTGGTTGGCCTTGAGCAGCTGGCAGGCATGGCGCATACGCAGCGCCAGCAGCACCTGGCCGGGGGATTGCCCGGCCAGTTCGTTGAAGCGCTTGAAGAAGGCCGAGCGCGACAGCCCGGTGCAGGCCGCCATGCTTTCCAGGGGCCAGGGTTGTTCCGGGCGCTCGATCAGCTGTTCCAGCAGCGCCGCGAACGCCGGGTGCCGGGCCAGTGCCACCAGCCCGCCCAGGCCCTGGTTGTCGGCCACCTGCTGGCGCAAGACATAGAGGAACAGCAGGTGGCTCAGGCGCTCCAGCAGCGTCGAGGAGGGCGCGGGCGTGCGCTGGCACTCGTCCAGGATCAGCTCGAACAGGGCCCGGGCCGCGCTCAGGGACGGATCGCCGGCGCGCAGGACGATCCAGTCCGGCAGGCCGTCGATGATCAGCGACGACAACCCCGGCTTGAAATGAAAGAAGCCGCAGACCAGCCCGACGCCGTCCTCGGCACTGATATCCAGCGCCTGCATGGTCATCTTCGGCTGTGCATGGGCGGCGCCGCATTCTTCGGCGCTGGACAGGCGATAGTCCAGGTCGCGCAGCAGGAACACCCCATCCCCGGCATCCAGGCGCCGGGCCTGGGCCTGCCCCTCGATATGCAGCCAGCAATGTCCTTGCACGATCAGGTGGAAGCTGGCCCGGGCCAGGCCGTGGGTGCTGGCGTGCCAGCCACCGCAGTAGCGGCCGACATGGAACAGGCTGGCATCGAGTTCGAGGCTTTCTAATAACCAATCAACCAGTGGGCTGGACGAAATCATCTAAGGGAAACACTCAGGAGCAAGTAATCGCTACTTTAGAATATGGATCGGAATTCTTATAACCAACAGACTGGTCGGACACCTCTACAACAGGAGTCACCCCATGTCGCGCATCACCCTGCACAGCCTGCAAAGCGCCCCCGAAGCGGCCCGGCCGTTTCTACAGAACGCCCAGAACAACTCGGGGTTCATTCCCAATCTGCTGGGCATCCTGGCCAATGCCCCGGCGGCGCTGGAGACCTACGTTACGGTATCGGCGCTCAATGGCAAGGCCGAGCTGAGCCTGGGCGAGCGAGAAGTGGTGCAACTGGTGGCCGCCACCACCCATGGTTGCGATTTCTGCGTGGCCGGACACACCGCGGTGGCGCAGAACAAGGCCCGGTTGCCGGACGAAGTGGTCAGCGCGTTGCGTGAGCTGGCCCCTTTGCCGGAGGCAAGACTGCAGGCCCTGGCGGCCTTCGCCGCCGAGGTGATCGCCACTCGTGGCAATGTCAGCGAGGCGACCTTCGAGGCGTTCAAGGCCGCTGGCTACAGCGAAGGCAATGCCCTGGAAGTGATTCTCGGGGTGAGCCTGGCGACCCTGTGCAACTTCGCCAACGTGTTCGCCCGCACGCCGCTGAACCCGGAGTTGGCCAAGTACCGCTGGCAGGCGCCGCAGCAGTGAATTGATGGCTTGATTGAAGGCAGGGCGGTTTGGCCCATGCCCCGTGAAAAGGAGAGAACCACATGCTCAATCCCGCATTGAGTCAATGGCTGGACGCCCAGGCCCTGGCCCTGGATCTGGGCCAGTGCGACCCGCAGCAGGTGCTGGCGTGCCTGGCCGAGGCACAGGTGCTGCGGATCGGCATCCCGGCCGAGCAGGGCGGCAGCGGCGGCGATCTGGCCGATGCCGTGGAAGCGGTGGCCGCGGTGGCCAGCCGTTCCCTGGCGGCGGCCTTCGTGTTCTGGGGCCAGCGGGCCTTTATCGAATACCTGCTGCAAAGCCCCAACGGGGCGCTGCGCGAGCGCCTGTTGCCGGACCTGCTCAGCGGCGAACTGGCGGGGGCGACCGGGCTGTCCAACGCGATGAAGTTCTTGTCCGGTATCGAGGCCCTGCAAGTCCGCGCCCAGCCCCGGACCGGCGGCTGGCGCCTGAACGGGCGCCTGCACTGGGTGACCAACCTGCGCAAAAGCGGCTTCGTGGTGGCGGCGGCCATCGAGGACGAGCAGGGCGCGGCGCCCTTTGTCCTGGCGATCCCCGGGGACCTGGCCGGGCTGCGGCGTTCCGAGGACCTGCAACTGATGGGCTTGCAGTCGAGCAACACCGCGGCGCTGGAATTGCAACAGGTCGAGGTCGACCGCGGCTGGTTGCTGCATGAAGATGCCAAGGTCTTTCTGCCGGCGGTGCGCCCGGCCTTCCTCGGCCTGCAATGCGGCATGGCCATCGGTCTGGCCCGGCGCGCGCTGGACGAGGTGGAGGGGCATCTGTCCAGCGGGCGCTCGATCCTGCGCGAGCCGTTGCAGGAACAGCGCCAGCAACTGGAGCAGAGTGTCGATGCGCTCAAGGGTGGCCTGCTGGAGGGGCGTTTCCTCAGTCAGCCGGCGGCCTTGTTCCAGGTGCGCATCGCCCTGGCCGAAGCCGCGGCCAATGCGGTGCAGCTGGAGCTGCAGGCCAGCGGCGGCAAGGCCTACCTCAACGAGCATGGCAGCGGTTTTGCCCGGCGCTGGCGCGAGTCGGCCTTCGTGCCGATCGTCACCCCGAGCCTGGTGCAACTGCGCGCCGAATTGCAGCGTCAGGCCCGGGAAGCGACGGCATGAGCGCGGCCTTGCTCGAAGCGCGGCAGATCAGCCTCGGCTACTCCGGCGAAGCCGGCTGGCAAGCGGTGCTGGAAGGTTTCGACCTGCGCCTGCAGCCGGGGGAGGTGGTGTCGATCCTCGGCCCCAGCGGCGTCGGCAAGTCCAGCCTGTTGCGGGTCCTGGCCGGCTTGCAGGCTTCCTGCGGCGGCAGCGTCAGCCTGTCGGGCCAGCCCCTGGACGGGCCGCACCCGCGGGTGGCCGTGGCCTTTCAGGACCCCAGCCTGCTGCCCTGGCTGAACCTGGAGCACAACGTCGCCTTCGGCCTCGACTTCGCCCGCCAGCCCGTATTGAGCGCGCAGCAGCGCCAGGCGCGGATCGACCGGGCTATCGCCGAGGTTGGCCTGGAACATGCCCGTGGCCATTACCCGGCGCAGCTGTCCGGCGGCATGGCCCAGCGCACCGCGCTGGCCCGTTGCCTGGCCCGCCAGCCCCAGGTGTTGCTGCTGGACGAACCCTTCGGCGCCCTGGATGAAGTGACCCGCGCCGACATGCAGCAACTGCTGCTCAAGGTGATTGCCGAGCACCGCACCGCGGCGCTGATGATCACCCATGACATTGACGAAGCCCTGCTGCTCTCAGAGCGGATCCTGCTACTGGGTAACAGCCCGGCGCGGACCCTCGGCGAGTGGCGCATCGACCTGCCTCAGCCCCGCGCCGAGTGGGTGGAAGAACTGGGCGCCCTGCGTATCGAGATCCTCAAAACCCTTCGGCGGGCGAGCCGCACTCCACAACCCCAAGCCTCGGCCCTGCCTGTGTAGGAGCGAGGCTTGCCCGCGAAAAAACCTCGGAACGGCGCAGTGTCCCTGACACCCCGCCAGCCGTGATGCCTTTCGCGAGCAAGCTTCGCTCCTACGGGAGGCGGCGTTGAAGGCTGGGTTCAACCCCTTGCCCGAATGCACGGAGAACAACCATGTGCCTGGACGATTTCACCCACACCCGTCGCGACTTTCTCAAACTCAGCGCCTTGCTCACCGCCGGGGGCGCCTTGCCGCTGCTCAATAGCCTGCAGGCTCGCGCTGCCTCGGAACCGGACGCGCCGGTGCGCATCGGCTACCTGCCGATCACCGACGCCACGCCCTTGCTGGTGGCCCATAACAACGGCCTGTTCGAGGCCGAGGGCATCCGCTCCGAGCGCCCGGTGCTGCTGCGCAGCTGGGCCCAGGTGATCGAGGCCTTTATTTCCGGGCAGGTCAATGTGATTCACCTGCTGTCGCCCATGACCGTCTGGGCCCGTTACGGCAGCCGGGTGCCGGCCAAGGTGGTGGCCTGGAACCATGTCGGCGGCTCGGGCCTGACCGTGGCGCCGGGCATCACCGAGGTCCGCCAGTTGGGCGGGCAGACGCTGGCGATTCCATTCTGGTACTCGATTCACAACGTGGTGCTGCAGCAATTGCTGCGGGACAACGGCCTGGTCCCGGTGAGCCGGCCGGCCAGCAGTGCCCTGGCCGTCAACGAAGTCAACCTGCTGGTGCTGCCACCGTCGGACATGCCGCCGGCCCTGGCCAGCAAACGCATTGCTGGCTACATAGTCGCCGAGCCGTTCAACGCCCTGGCCGAGGAGCTCAAGGTCGGCCGGGTGCAGCGCTTCACCGGGGATATCTGGCGCAACCACGCCTGCTGCGTGGTGTTCATGCACGAGCAGGATTTGAACCGGCGCCCCGAATGGTCGCAGAAGGTGGTCAACGCCATCGTCAAGGCCCAGCTGTGGACCCGCGACAACCGGGCCGAGGCGGCCCGGCTGTTGTCCCGGGACGGCAGCAACCGCTACACGCCGCACACGCCCCAGGTGCTGGGCCGGGTCCTGGCGCCGGGTGCCGGCGAACGCCAGCAGTACCTGGCGGACGGCGCGATCCGCCACGAACACTGGGACGAGCAGCGCATCGACTTCCAGCCGTACCCGTTCCCCAGCTACACCGAGGAACTGGTCAAGCGCCTCAAGGACACCCTGATCGAGGGCGACAAGGGCTTCCTGGACAATCTCGACCCGCAGTACGCGGCCCGTGATCTGGTGGACGATCGCTTCGTGCGCAACGCCATCGCCGCCGTCGGCGGGCTCCAGGCGTTCGGCTTGCCCGACAGTTTCGAGCGCAGCGAGGAGTTCAGTCTCTGATGGCCAAGGGATCTACATTCAAGGGATTCCCCGCGATGCCCCATTGGCTCCTCGGCGCGGCGGGGCTGCTGGGCCTGCTGGCGCTGTGGTGGCTGGGGGTAGGGCTGTTCGGCAGCGCCGACGGGCTGGCGGCGCGTTTTGCGCCGGCGGCGACCCTGGCCAGCCTCGTGGAACTGCTGGGCCGCGCCGAGTTGTACGAGCACGTGCTGGTCAGCCTCAAACGCATCCTGGTCGGCCTGGCCCTGGCCTTGCTGGTCGGCGTGCCCCTGGGGCTGCTGGTCGGCAGCTACCGCCACCTGGAGGCGGCCACCACCCCGGCGTTCCAGTTCCTGCGGATGATCTCGCCGCTGTCGTGGATGCCGGTGGTGGTGATGCTGATGGGGGTAGGGGATGCGCCAATCTACTTCCTGCTGGCCTTCGCCGCGGTCTGGCCGATCCTGCTCAATACCGCGGCCGGGGTGCGCCAGCTCGACCCGCGCTGGCTGCAACTGAGCCGCAGCCTCAGCGCCACCCGCTGGGAAACCCTGCGCAAGGTGATCCTGCCCGGGGTGCTGGGCCACGTGCTGACCGGCGTGCGGCTGGCCATCGGCATCCTGTGGATCGTCCTGGTACCCTGCGAAATGCTCGGCGTCAGCGCCGGCCTGGGCTATTTCATCCTCGATACCCGCGACCGTCTGGCCTATTCGGAGCTGATGGCCATGGTACTGCTGATCGGCGCCCTGGGCTTTGCCCTGGACAGCCTGGCCCGTGGTCTGCACCGGCGCTGGACGCACTTGCCGTAATGCCGCGACGGGCGCATTGTCAGTGAGCAGTCTGAAGTCATGCTGGCGTTCGATCCGGCGTTGACGCACCGGCGCGCGGGATGCTCGGGCATGAGCGCCGCCGGTGGCCGGCGTGGGCGTCCAGCCTATCTGGAGGTGCGCCATGAGCCAGTATCAACGCCTGCTGCTGGTGATCGACCCGGCAGCCCGGCATTCCCCCGCGATCCAGCGGGCCGCCGCCTTGGCCAAGGCCAGCGGCGCGGCCCTGCATATCGCCGCCTTGCTCAAGCCGGCGTCGATTCTTTCCCTGTTCGAACACAGCGCGCGCGCCGAGGCCCGCGAGCGTTACCGCCGCGAGCACCAGTACTGGTTGCAGGACGAGGTGCAACGGCTGCGTGGCCATGGCGTCACGGTCCACGGCGAGGTGGCCTGGGCCGACGATCTGCTGGCGGAGATCCTGCAGCACGTCGCGGAAATCCAGCCGGACCTGCTGCTCAAGGACGTGCAGCACGAGCCGGCGCTGAAACGCGCCTTTCTCACCCCCATGGACTGGCACCTGCTGCGCCAGTGCCCGGTGCCGCTGTACCTGGTGGGCCGCCTGGGCCATGCCTTGCCGCAGAAAGTGGTGGCGGCGGTCGACCCGCGGCCGGAGTACCAGCACAACGGCCTCAACGACCGCATCATCCACGAAGCCAACAGCCTGGCCCTGCAATGCGATGCCGAGCTGCACCTGTTGCACGCCTATGACGTGTCGTCGGTCTACCTGGGCGATGCCGGGGGCGGCGGCCTGATGCTGGCGGACCTGACCCACGAACTGCGGGTGACCCTGGAACGGGCCTTTCTCGAACTCGCCGAGCGTTATGGCGTGCCCGAAGAGCGCCGGCATTTCATCCTTGGGCAGCCGGTCACGGTGCTGGCGCAGTTCGTCGCCGAACACCAGGCCGATGTGCTGGTCATGGGCCGGGTGCATCGCCAGGGGTTGGAGAAACTGGTGGGCAGCACCACCGAACATGCCCTGTATCAGGTGCCTTGCAGCCTGCTGGCGCTGTAGCCGGGCAGGGGAGGAAAGCCATGAGCGAATATCCGTCATTGCAGATGACCCTGCGCGACCGCAAGGCCGCCGGGCAGGGGCTGGTGCCCGCGCTGGAGAAATACAGCCGCCGGCCCGAGGTGCTGGTGCTGGCGTTGCCCCGGGGCGGGGTGCCGGTGGCCTGGGAAATCGCCCGGGCCCTGGACGTGCGCCTGGACCTGCTGCTGGTGCGCAAGCTCGGCGTGCCCGGCCATGAAGAACTGGCGATGGGCGCGATCGCCAGTGGCGGCATCCGCATTCTCAATCAGGACATCCTGCGCAGCCATCATATCGGCGATGCCGTGCTGCAGGCGGTGACCGCCCGGGAAACCCAGGAGCTGCGGCGCCGCGAGCAGGCCTATCGCGGCCCCCGGGCCGTTCCCGAACTGCGCGGGCGGGTGCTGATCCTGGTGGACGACGGGCTGGCCACCGGCGCCTCGATGCACGCCGCGGTACAGGCGGCGCGTTTGCAGCACCCGGCGCGAATCGTGGTCGCCGTGCCCCTGGCGCCCCAGGAAACCGTGGACGCCCTGAGTTTCGAGGTCGACGAACTGATCTGCCCGATCACGCCGCTGTGGTTCGTGTCGATCGGCAACGGCTATGTGGACTTTTCCCAGACCGCGGACGAAGAGGTGATCGAGCTGTTGCAACAGGCGTGGCAGCGGCCGTGCGAAGGCCCTGGCGGATAGCCCCTCGGGCGGGTCGATACCCGGCGCACCGGAACCAAAATCGCCGTTGCCCCTCCAAGCTGTGCCCGGCGCCTGGTGTCGGCCGGGCGAGGGAGCCACGGGCGAGGGATTTTGCCATTGACGTGACGGTCGCAAGGGCCTGAGCAGGCAAGATATGAAACGAGGGTTCAAGGTTTTCTTCCTGTCGCTGCTGGCCATCGGCCTGGCCGGCTGCATTGCCGCCCCCATCGAAATGACCGCGCAGACCGAACAGCGCCTGCGGGCCCAGGCGCCGATCCGCTTTTTGCTGACCTTCGACGATGGCCCCAGTGCTTCCAGTCTCTACAACCCGACCCAGCGCGTGCTCGACGACCTGCTGGTGAACCCGCTGCAACCGGCGATCAAGGCGGTGTTCTTCGTCCAGACCCGCGCCCCGCGGGCCGGCGGCAGCGAGATCGGCCGCGAGCTGATGGCCCGCGAACATGCCGAGGGCCACCTGCTGGGCTTTCATACGGCCACGCCCTGGCACACCAACCATCGCTCCCTCGACCCCCAGGAACTGGAGGCGTCCCTGAGCAACGGCAGCGCCGATATCGCGCTGATCAGCGGCGTGCCGCCGGTCCTGGTGCGGCCGCCATTCTGGAACTACGACAAGCGCACCTTCGCCGCCTACCGCCGGCATGGCCTGCACGTGTTGCTGACCGACCTCAGCGCCAACGACGGCAAGGTCTGGGGGTTTACCGCCAGCCCACGGCGCCGGGCCAATATGCTGCGCCAGCTGTCGGAGGTGCGCGAACGCATCGCCCTGGGCCAGTTGCCGACGGTGGATGGGGCGATTCCGGTGGTGGTGACCTTCCACGACCTCAATCGCTACACCGCCCGGCATACCCAGGAGTACCTGCAGATCCTGCTGGACAGCGCCAAGGCCACGGGCCTGGCCACCGCGCCCAAGCCGTTCTACGACGACACCGCGGCCCTGCGCCGGGCGGTCATGACCCGCACCGTCGAGAACAGCGAGCAGCCGGTGCGTCTGCCGGGAATCTGGAACTGGTGGTGGGACTCGAACAGCCATTGAGCGCTGCCGACCGTCGATCCGTCGGGGCCGTGGCCGGGCCCGCCCGCAGTGAATCATCGACGGTTTCCAGAGTCGTATGAATACGCCCCAGGCGTTGCCATCAACCGTTCTGCCCCTGGTTCCAGGACACTCCAATGAAGCGACTCGCGATACTTACCCTGACCCTTTGTACCTTGCTGCTAGGAGGCTGTTACACCTACTGGGATGACGACGGCCACTACTACCGTGACCACGACCGCTGGCGCGATCATGGCCGCTATTACCGCGATAACGATCAGGGCAATGGTTGGTATGACCGCCGCGACTACCGGCGTGATCACGACCGGCACCATCGTCACGATGACGACGATGATTGAGTCCCGCGGGCGGTTTCGCTCGAGATGACAACGGCGCCTGTGGGCGCCGTTGTCGTTTGTTCCGGGCGCTGCTGGAAGCCCATGCCGCCGTGGCATGAGTTCCAAGGTCGCTGGCTGGTATATCGCTCACTGTGAAATGTTATCTGATAACATTTTGTCGTTTTATCCCGGACACGCCGTGCCCCGGTCAAACGACCTTCGACATAAGTGAGCGATATGACTCTTTCTACTGGATTGACGGGGCAGGCGGGCGTCGCGCCCCAGGCGCTCGCCGGCAGCACCGCCAAGGCCGGCGCGCGAATGCTGGCCATCGATGCCCTGCGCGGTTTCGTCATGCTGTGCATGCTGCTGGACCACGTGCGTGAGACCTTCCTGCTGCATCGTCAGGTCAGCGACCCGATCGACGCCCTGAGCGTGACCCCGGACTTGTATTTCACCCGCCTGCTCAGCGCGATCTGCGCCCCGGTGTTCATCTTCCTCACCGGCCTGTCGGCCTGGCTCTACAGCCAGAAACACAGCCTCGGGGAGACCTCGGTGTTCCTGCTCAAGCGCGGGTTGTTCCTGGTGTTCCTCGAGCTGACTTTCGTGTGTTTTGCCTGGAACGCCGAATTCCCGCCCAGGACCCTGTGGCTGCAGGTGATCTGGTGCATCGGTCTCTGCATGATCGTGCTGGCCGGCCTGCTGCATTTCAAGCGCGGTTGGCTGATCGTGCTGGGGGTGGCCATAGTCGCCGGGCACAACCTGCTGGATGACGTGGTGCTGGGCCCCGAGTCGCCGTTCTATGTGCCCTGGTCGATCCTCCATCAGCGGGTGTTCATCGACATCACCGAGTTCACCCGGGCGCGCACTACCTATCCGGTGCTGCCGTGGATCGGCGTGATCCTTTTGGGTTGGGCCATAGGCCCCTGGTTCGGCAAGGGCGTGGCGCCGGCGGCGCGCATGTCCCGCCTGCTCAAGCTCGGTGTGGGCCTGCTGCTGGCCTTCGTGTTCATCCGCTACCTGAACGTCTACGGCGAGCAACCCTGGGTGCAGACCGGCGATGCACTGCGCACCTTCATGAGCTTCATGAGCGCGAAAAAGTACCCGCCGTCGCTGATGTTCCTGATGCCAACCCTGGGCCTGGGGCTGATCCTCCTGGCGTATTTCGAGAAGGCCCAGCAACGCTGGTCCACCGCGCAACTGGCGATCTACGGCGGTGCGCCGATGTTCTTCTACCTGCTGCACCTGTACGTGCTCAAGGCCCTGTACCTGCTGGCCGTGGCCGTCTGGGGCACCAACCAGGGCGCCTACTACGGTTTCGACCACCTGTCCGGGGTCTGGCTGTGGAGCCTGATCCTCGGCGTCTTGCTGTTCTTCCCGACCCGCTGGTTCGCGGGCCTCAAGCAGCGCCGCCGGGATATCGCGATCCTCAAGTACCTCTGACGCTGATCCCGGGGGCCTTCATGGCCAGGCGCCATGAATGCTGCTATGCCTTGAAGAACCCTCCACGATTTACCGCACGTTGTCATGACACGGACGCAGGGTGACACCGGTTTTTGCCTTGCGCAGGAACCCCACTGGACAGCTATTCGGGCAACAGGATTGTGGAGAAGACAAAGATCATGGCGCGCCAACTGATTGTGTGTATCGATGGCACCAACAACCGTTTCAGCGATGAACCGACCAACGTGGTTCGCCTGTTTCGCTCCTTGCCCAAGGACAGCGACACGTTGCTGGCCTATTACGATCAGGGCGTGGGCACGTTCGGGCTCAGCGAAACCCTGTTCGAATGGCAAAAGGTGCCGTCGCGAGTCGCCGGGCTGATGTTTGGCTGGGGGATCAAGCGCAATGTGCTCAATGCCTATCGTTTCCTGATGGAGAACTACCGCAAAGGCGACCAGATCTTCCTCTTCGGTTTCTCCCGCGGTTCCTATGCGGTGCGGGTCCTGGCGGCGCTGCTGCATACCATAGGTTTGTTGCCGGCCCATCAGACCCAGCTGATGGATTTTGCCTGGTCGTTGCTGACCGCTCGCCTGCAACCCGGCGGTAGCGCCCAACCCGATCGCAAACGCGTCCTGAGCTACGCCTGGTGGCGCATGAGCGGGGACAAAAAGCCGGACTTCGACCTGATGGGCAGCTTCAAGGCCAGTTTTTCACGGTCGGTGGGCGTTCACTTCCTGGGGCTGTTCGATACCGTCAGTTCTGTGGGCTGGGTGTATGACCCGCTGATCGTGCCTTACACCCGGAGGAACAAGGACGTGAAGATCATCCGCCATGCAGTGTCCCTGGACGAACGCCGCAGCTTTTTCCGGCAGAACCTCTGGACAGCAGGCGAAGGCGTGAACCTGAAGCAGGTCTGGTTCGCCGGTGTGCATGCGGATGTGGGCGGCGGTTACCCGGCCAGTGAATCGCAGCTGGCGCTGATTGCCTTGCGCTGGATGATCGGCGAGTGCCTGGAAGCCGGGTTGCGGATCGATGTCGAAGCCTGTCGCGCTGAACTCTATCCCGCATCCTCCGTGCTCCAGGATCCGCTGGCCCAGGCCCACGATTCCCTGACCCGCAACTGGCTGATCGCCGAGTGGGTGCCACGCCTGGTGTGGGACCCGCAGACCCACCGTCGAACCCTCAAGCAGGGTTCACGGCCGCCGTTCGGCGAAGCCCGGTCGCGGGTGATTCCCACGCCTGAAGCCGGGCAGAAAGTCCGGGTGCACCACTCCGTGGTCGTGCGGCTGAAGGGGCCGCTAAGCAGCGACCAGCCCTGGGGCCGCCAGCTGAGTTACCGGCCGGAAAACCTGCTGGGCATCGATTCCGCGCTGATCGAGCCGGTTGCCGACTCGCCCAGGCTGGCCGAGCACAACTTGTAAGGTGGCCAGCCGACTCACTGCCGATGCCGGCGCAGCCACTCGATCTGTTGCGCCGGCACCTGCTGGCGCAGGGCTTTGTACAGGGCCCGGGTTTCCAGCAGGTTCCAGATCCGCAGCAGGGTTTCCAGGGCGTCCAGGGGTTTGCTGATGAAGTCGCGGGCGCCCAGGGCCAGGGCGCGCAGGCGGGTGTCCCGGGTGGCGTCGGCGGTCAGTACCAGGATCGGCAGGTAGTCGTTGACCGGGATGCGCCGGTTGAGCTGTTCGAGCACGGCGAAACCGTCGAACTCGGGCATGTGCAGGTCGAGGATCACCAGGTCCGGTTCGAAGCTGTTGAACAGGTCCAGGGTGCGCAGCGGCTGGGTGCTGCTCAGCACGTTGTGCAGGCCTTCGCGGGCCAGCAGTTGTTCCAGCAGATCGAGGTTGGGGCGCTGGTCGTCGATGATCAGGATGCGCAGATCGTGGTTCATGCAGGCTCCGGTAAATGTTGCTCAAGGTGGGCGAGAAACGCCGGGATATGGATCGGCTTGGTCAGGATCGCCGTGGCCCCGGCCTGGAGCAGGTCGCGGTGGGTCAGGGCGCTGGCGTCGGCGGTGATCATCAGCACCGGGGTGCCGGCGGTGGTCGGCGATTCCCGCAGCCGGCGCAGTACTTCCAGGCCGGTAAGATCCGGCAGGCTGACATCCAGCAGGATCAGTTGCGGCCCGTGCTGGCGCGCCAGGTCCAGGCCCATCTGGCCCTGCATGCTCGACAGCAGACGAATGCCCGGGCGGCGCTGCAGCAGGGTTTCGATCAGCGCCAGGCTCGACAGGTTGTCTTCGATGCACAGCACCTGGCCACGGTACTCCACGGCCTCGACGCGGGGCGGCAGGGCCGACACCGGCTGCTCGAGCGCCTGTTGTTCCAGCGCCAGGCGCGCACCGGCAGTGGCAACCTGCACGAACGGCAGTTGCAGGGTAAAGCAGCAACCCTGGCCCGGGGTGCTGTGCACCCGCAGGCTGCCGTCCATCATTTCCAGCAGGCTCTTGCTCAGGGCCAGGCCCAGGCCGGTGCCTTCCACCCGCGGGTCGGCGCCCAGGCGTTCGAAAGGCCGGAACAGCTGGTCCAGACGCTCCAGGGGAATGCCGCTGCCGGTATCGCTGACTGCCACCTCGACCCGGGTATCGAGCACGTTCACGGTAATGCGCACCTGGCCCTGGGGCCGGTTGTACTTGATGGCGTTGGACAGCAGGTTGAGCAGCACCTGGATCAGCCGCTGGCGGTCGGCGATCACCCCGCTGTGCTCGCCCAGCGCGGGCAGGGCGGCCAGGCGGATGCCGGCGTCGGTGGCCATCGGCGAAACCAGGGTCAGGGCCTCGTGCAGCACCGAGCCCAGGGCGATCGGCTCGACGTTCAACGGCAAATGCCCGGCCTCGATGCGGGCGATGTCCAGCACCTCGTTGATCAGCGTCAGCAGGTGCTGGCCGGCGCGCAGGATATGCCCGACCTGGGGGCTCTGGCCGCTGGGCGAGTCCATGTCCAGCAGCTGGGCGAAACCGAGGATGGCGTTGAGCGGGGTGCGCAGCTCATGGCTCATGCGCGAGAGGAATTCGCTCTTGGCGCGGCTGGCGCTTTCGGCTTCTTCCCGGGCGGTGCGCAGGGCGATTTCCGCGGCGCGGCGGTCGGTGATGTCCCGGGTGATCTTGGAAAACCCCCGCAGCGCGCCGCTGGCGTCGTATTGCGCGGTGATCACCACGCTGGCCCAGAAGCGGCTGCCGTCCTTGCGGCAGCGCCAGGCTTCTTCCATGTAATGGCCGTCGCGGGTGGCTTCGCGCAGGGCCATGTCCGGGTGCGCCGGGCATTCTTCGGCCAGGTAGAACAGCGAGAAGTGGCGGCCGATGATTTCCTGTTCGGTGTAGCCCTTGATGCGCTCGGCGCCGGCGTTCCAGGTGGTCACCCGGCCTTGGGTGTCGAGGGCGAAGATCCCGTAGTCCTTGACCCCGTCGATGATCAGCCGCAGGCGTTCCTCGTTGTCGCGCAGGGCCCGTTCGCGTTCGGCCAGCAGTTGCCCGGCCTCCACCAGGCGGGTGCCGAGCTGGCCGATCTCGTCCTGTTCCGGGGCCTGGGGCCGCAGCGGCTGGCCCAGGGCCAGGCGCTGGGCGTTGCCTTGCACCTGCTGCACCCGGGCGACTATGCCCTTGGACAGGAACAACACCGCGACGATTGCCCCGAACAGGCCGCAGACCGCCGCCAGCAGCGTGGCCAGCAGCAGGCGCATGCGGGTCGCCGAGGCCGCGGCGCTGCGCTCGGCGAGCAAGGCGTCCTCGCGGATGCGCATGGCGCTGATCTGCTCGCGCAATACGTCCAGCACCTGCTTGTTCTCGATCAGGATCGCGGTGATGCGCGCGCTGTCGTCGGGCCGGCCGTTGCGCAGGGCCACCAGGCCGTCGAGCTTGTTGCCGATCAGCGGGGTGATGGCCTTGAGGTGATCGCGCATCCGCGCGTCGCGGATATTGCTGTCCAGGCGTTGCAGCGCGGCCCGGATCAGCGGCTGGGCGCGCTCGTAGCTGGGCAGGAAGTCTTCGCGGCGGGTCAGCAGGTAGCCGCGCACGCTGGCCGCCGCTTCGGCCAGCAGGGTGTGCACGGTCTGGATATCGCCCTGCACCAGCAGCACCCGGCGCACGTCTTCCTCGGCGCGGGCGGTCTGGCGTTCGGTGATGTAGATCAGCACCAGGGACAGCAGCAGGATCACCAGGGGCAGGGAAATCACCACCAGGGCCTTGCCGCGCAGGGGCAGGTCGAGCCAATGCCGGCTGGCCAGGAGCCTCATGGCCATTCTCCCGCGGGTTGCGCCACCAGCCCCAGGGCGATGCCGCGCACCGCGGCCTGGGTGCGGTCCGCCGCGCCGAGCTTGCCGATCACCCGCTCCACATGGGCCTTGGCGGTGCCGGTGGTGATGCCGAGCTTTTCGCCGATCTCGCGGTTGCTGAAACCGCCGGCCACCAGGCCCAGCACCTGGCGTTCGCGGGCGGTCAGGGCCGCGGCCTGGGTGCCGCTGCCGTTGGCGTTGCGCTCGGCGATGCGCCGCAGCAGCCGGGCGCTGACCGCGCTGTTGAGGGCTTCCTCGCCCCGGGCCACCCGTTGCAGGGCGTCAAGCACTTCGCCGAGGCTGGCATCCTTGAGCAGGTAGCCCACCGCGCCGGCGGCAATCGCCGCTTCCAGGTGGTCGGGGCTGTCGTCCATGGTGAAGATCACCACCTTGATCGCCGGTTGCCGCTGGTGCAGCAGGCGCGCGGCGCCGAGGCCGTTGAGCCGCGGCATGCGGATATCGAGGATGGCGATGTCCGGTTGCAGGCGCTCGCAGAGTTCCAGGGCTTCCTGGCCGTCGCGGGCCTGGCCGACCACCTCGAATTCCGGGTGGCCGGCCAGCAGGGCGACGAAGCCGGTGCGGGTGACTTCATGATCGTCCGCCAGGACCAGGCGCAGGGCAGGGCTCATGGTTGCTCTCCGACCAGGCCCAGCGGCACCCGAGCCAGCAACCGGGTACCGCTGCCGGGGGCGCTGCGCCAGGACAGTTCGCCCCCCAGCAGGCTGGCGCGCTCGCGCATCGCCGCCAGGCCCAGGTGCTGGTTGTCGCCGTCGGGTGGCAGGTGGTCCAGGGTGCAGCCGACGCCGTCGTCTTCCAGGGCCAGCATGGCCTGGGCGTCCGTCACTTCCAGGCTCAGTTGGGCGTGGCTGGCCCGGGCATGCTTGAGGATGTTGTTGATGCCTTCCTGGGCAATGCGGAACAGGGCGATTTCCCTGGCCCCCGGCAGCCGCGCGTCGGACTGTTGCCGCCAGTGCACCTGGATGCCGGCGTCGCGCAGGCGGTCGGCTTCCTTGTCGATGGCCTTGAACAGGCCGAAGTCGTCCAGCACGTTGGGGCGCAGGCCGCCGATCAGTTGCCGGCCTTCGCCGACGCAGCCCTGGGCCAGGTGGAGGATGGCCTGCAGTTCGCCGTGCAGCGCCTCGGGCAGTTGCGGGCAGCGCCCGGCGAACCCCTGCAGGCGCTGATGCAGCCCAGCCAGGGTTTGCGCCAGGCCGTCGTGCAGGTCGTAGGCCACCCGCTTGCGCTCGTCTTCCTGGGCGGTGAACAGGCGGTGCACCAGCTCCGACATGGTGCGCTCCCGGGCTAGCAAGGCCTCCAGCAGGCGCTGGTTTTCCAGGTGCGCCGCCAGCAGGGTGGCCAGCAGTTGCAGGGACTCCAGGTCCTCGCTGTCGGCGGCGGCCAGGGGCATGCTGTTGGCCAGCAGCAGGGCGCCGAAGGCCTGGCCGTCGGCCCCGGGCAGGGGAATGCGCAGCACCTGGGGCAGGGCGCTCTCCGGTTGCGCCAGCCATTCGGGGTGCAGGGTCGTGGCCCGGCCCAGGCCGTGCAGGGCCGCCAGGCGTTCGCTGCCGCCGTGCTCGGCGGTGGCCCGGGGCGGCTCGGCGGCGCGCCATTCCAGCAGCAGGCCGTGGTCCATTGCCATGAAGGCACAGGCCCGTTGCAGGGCGCGGCGGCGCATGGCGCAAGGCGGCAGCTGGGTCAGTTCCTGGCCGGTGTCCACCAGCAGGCGCAGGCGCGCCGCCCGGCTTTGCGCCTGGCGGTACTGGGTGCGGATGGCCAGGGCGCTGCCGGGATCGTGGGTCGGGCTTGGCATGAAAGAAGGCTCCAGCGTTGAAGGGCGTGCGCTCGCGAGCGGGCATTAGACCCGGTTGCCGGCCGCTGGCCTATCTGCCGAATGGCATAGGCCGCGGGCACCGGTTGGCCGATGGCGAGGCGCGGGCGGGTGGGCAAAGTGGGCGCATTGAAACCCACTGGAGCATCCGGATGAAACTGCAAACCACCGCCATCGCCTTGTTGCTGGCCCTGACGGCCCCGCTGGCTCAGGCCTTGGACGCCACGCCTTATGTGTATCGCACCGTCGCCGAACAGCCGCAGAACCAGGGCGACCGGGAGATCGCCGGCCTGTTCGACCGCTGGAACGCGGCCCTGCAAACCGGCAGCGCGAAAAACGTAACCAGTCTTTACGCCGCCGACGCGATCCTGCAGCCGACCGTGTCGAACCAGGTGCGCACCACCCCGGCGCAGATCCAGGACTACTTCGAGCATTTCCTCGCAGGCAAGCCGGTGGGCCAGATCAACTACCGGGAAATCCGCCACCTGGGCCCGGACGCGGCCATGGACAGCGGCGTCTACACCTTCACCCTGCACGAGGCCAACGGCGCGACCCGCCAGGTCCAGGCGCGCTACACCTTCCTTTACGAGCGCGTTGACGGTCAGTGGAAGATCCTCAACCACCACTCTTCGGCCATGCCCCAGGCGCAGCCGCAACTGCAGGCCAGCCATCGCTGAGGACGGTCTTGTAGGAGCGAGCGTGCTCGCTCCTACAGGTTTTGCGGTCTTGCGATGGCGGCGTCAGTAATAGATGCCCTTGGCGTCGTAGGGCAGCAGTACGGTATCGACCGCTGCGTCCACCGGCAGGCTCACCACCGCCACTACAGGGCAGACGATGCTCATCCAGCAATAAATCGTGGCATAGCCGTCATAACCTCTGGCGCCGCGCATGGTCAGCAGCTGGATATTTTGCTGGGTGCCTTTATAGAAATCGTAAGAGATGTACTGATCGTTGGCCCGGGCCATCAGGGTGCCGCAGCCCGAGAGGGCGAGTGTCCCGAGCAGGACGAGGGAGGTGAGCGCTTTGATGATGCCATTCCTTAGCAAGCCGATTTGCGGCGCGCATGTTCGCATCGGTGGCGGCTGTGGGCCAGCTGCTTTTGCTGCCGGTGCCGGTGGTGCATTCGAGAACGCCATCGCCGGCAAGTCGGATCGCCGCCCGCTGGCTCCTACAAAGGCCGGTGCCAGGTGCCGATGCCACGGGACCCGCGAACCTGTAGGAGCCAGGCTTGCCGGCGATAGCGGTGGTCCGTTCACCTGCGTTCTCGCTGTCAGCCCAGCACCTCGCGCAACCGATGCCACAACATGCCCAGCGCCAGCAGCGGCGCGCGCAGGGCCGGGCCGCCGGGGAAGGTCAGGTGGGGGACCGCGCTGAAGATATCCAGGCCCTGGCTGTGCCCGGCGTGGATGGCTTCGGCCAGCAGGCGCGCGGTCCAGTGGGTGACGTTGACCCCATGCCCGGAATAACCCTGGGCGTAATACACGTTGGGGTACTGGCGCAGGCGCCCGACCTGGGGGAAGCGGTTGGCGGTGATGCCGATCTTGCCGCCCCATTGGTAGTCGATGCGCACATCGGCCAGCTGCGGGAACACCTTGAGCAGCTTCGGCCGCATATAGGCGCCGATATCCGCCGGGTCGCGCCCGGAGTAATGGCAGGCGCCGCCGAACAGCAGGCGCCGGTCCGCCGAGAGCCGGTAGTAGTCGAGGCCGACCTTCTGGTCGCACAGCGCCAGGTTCTGCGGGATCAGCTCGGCGGCCAGGGCCGGCGCCAGGGGCTCGGTGGCGACGATGTAGCTGCCCGCCGGCAGCACCTTGCCACCGAGGCGCGGCTCCAGGTCGTCGAGGTGGGCGTTGCAGGCCAGCACCAGGCTCCCGGCGCGCACCCTGCCGTTGGCGCAGCGCACCTGCACGCGGTCGCCGTGGAGCAGTTCCAGTACCGGGCTCTGTTCGAAGATCCGCACCCCCAGCCTGCGGGCTACAGCCGCCTCGCCGAGCACCAGGTTGAGCGGGTGCAGGTGCCCGGAACCCATGTCCACCAGGCCCCCGGCATACACCGGGGACGCCACCACCTGGGCCATGTCCCGGGGCGCGACCAGGCGGGTTTCATGCACGTAGCCCAGGGCCGCCAGATGTTCCTGCTCGGCCTGGAACGCGGCGAACTGCGCCGGGGTATTGGCCAGCTCGCAGAAGCCCCAGCGCAGGTCGCAGTCGATGCCCTGTTCGCGCACGCGCTGGCCGACCAGGGCCACCGAGTCGATGCCGGCCCGTTCCAGGTAACGCACGCCTTCGGCGCCGACGTAGCGGGTAAAGCCGCTGACGTCGTGGCCGATGCCACGGATCAGTTGCCCGCCGTTGCGCCCGCTGGCGCCCCAGCCGATGCGCCGGGCCTCCAGCAGGATCACCGAGAGACCGCGCTGGGCCAGTTCGATGGCGCTGTTGACCCCGGTGAAACCGCCGCCGATCACGCAGACATCGGCGTCCAGATCGGCGCTCAATGGTGGGTAGTCCGGCAGCGCATTGGCCGAGGCGGCGTAGTAGGAGCGGGTGTGTTGCGCATGGCTGTGCTGGTTCATTGGTTGGACTTCACTTTGCTCCAGGAACGGGTCATCAGGCGCATGATCTGCGGGCTCTGGGTGCTGGAGATGTACAGCTTGTCGAGCACCGCCTGGGGTGGATAGACCTCGGGGTTGCTCACCAGCCCGGGCTCCATGTACGGCTGCGACGCCGGGTTGGGGTTGGCGTAGCCGACAGAGGCGCTGACCTTGGCGATCACCTGCGGGTCCAGCAGGTAGTTGATAAAGGCATGGGCCTCCTTGGCATTGCCGGCATCCGCCGGAATCGCCAGCAGGTCGAACCACAGGTTGCTGCCTTCCTTGGGAATCGAGTAGGCGATCTTCACCCCGTTCCTGGCTTCCTTGGCGCGATTGGCGGCCTGGAACACGTCGCCGGAATAACCGAAGGCCACGCAGATATTGCCGTTGGCCAGGTCCGAGACGTACTTGGAGGAGTGGAAGTAGGTGATGTAAGGCCGGATCGCCAGCAGCTTGGCTTCGGCTTTCTTGTAGTCCTCCTGGTTTTCGCTGCGCGGGTCCAGGCCCATGTAGTTGAGCACCGCCGGGAACACCTCGTCCGGCGAGTCCATCATCGATACCCCGCATTGGCTGAGCTTTTTCAGGTTCTGCGGCTCGAAGAACACCGCCCAGGAGTCGATCCGGTCGACGCCCAGCACCTGCTTGACCTTGTCGACGTTGTAGCCGATGCCGTTGGTGCCCCACAGGTAGGGCACCGAGTACTGATTGCCCGGGTCGTTCTGCTCCAGCAGGGCCAGCAGTTTCGGATCGAGGTTTTTCCAGTTGGGCAACTGCTCGCGGTCCAGCTTGAGGAAGGCCCCGGCCTTGACCTGGCGCGCCAGGAAGTGGTTGGACGGCACCACCACGTCGTAGCCGGTGCGTCCGGCCAGCAGCTTGCCTTCCAGGGTCTCGTTGGAGTCGAAGACGTCGTAGATCACCCGGGTGCCGGTCGTGGCCTGGAAGTCGGCGAGGGTGGTCTCGCCGATATAGTCGGTCCAGTTGTACACGCTGACTTTCGATTCCGCCTGGGCCGTGGCGCCGAACAGCACCGTCAGAGCCAGAGGAGCCACTGATTTCCATGGACGCATAGCGATACCCCTTGTTTCGGTTTTTATTGTGAACTGCGGGTGTAGCCCTGTGGCGCTGCCCTGTAGCCCTGTAGCCGCTGCCGAGCGCCAGCGAGGCTGCGATCGATGGCGCAGCCATCGCCAAACCAGCGCACGCGGTGTTCCTGATGCAACGGGGGGCTGGGTTTACGACGGCTTCGCCGCCGATCGCAGCCTCGCGCTGCTCGGCAGCGGCTACAGGAACTGTGCAAGCCTCAGACGCTGAGCAACAGGAATTCCCGTTCCCAGGAGCTGATCACGCGCTTGAAGTTCTCGTGTTCGGCGCGCTTGACCGCCACGTAGCCGCGCACGAATTTGCGGCCCAGGTAACGCTCGATGGTCGGGCTCTCTTCCATGCGGGTCAGGGCGTCTTCGATGGTGATCGGCAGGCGCAGGTTGCGCCGCTCATAGGCCCGGCCTTCCACCGGCGCGCTCGGCTCGATGCCTTCGACCATGCCCAGGTAGCCACACAGCAGGCTGGCGGCGATCGCCAGGTAAGGGTTGGCGTCGGCGCCGGGCAGGCGGTTTTCCACGCGCATGGCTTCCGGGCCGGAGGTCGGCACGCGCAGGCCGACGGTGCGGTTCTCTTCGCCCCATTCGACGTTGACCGGCGCCGAGGTGTCCGGCAGGAAACGGCGGAACGAATTGACGTTGGGCGCGAACATCGGCAGCACCTGGGGGATGTACTTCTGCAGGCCGCCGATGTGATGGCGGAACAGCTCGCTCATGCGTCCCTCGGCGTCGGCGAAGACCGGCTTGCCGGTGGCGCTGTCGACCACGCTCTGGTGCAAATGCATGGCGCTGCCGGGCTCGTCGGCCACCGGCTTGGCCATGAAGGTGGCGGTGACGTCGTGCTTGAGCGCGGCCTCGCGCAGGGTGCGCTTGAACACGGTGATCTGGTCGGCCAGGTCCAGGGCGTCGCCGTGGCGGAAGTTGATTTCCATCTGCGCCGGGCCGTCTTCGTGGATCAGCGTGTCGAGGTCCAGGCCCTGGGCCTCGCACCAGTCGTAGACGTCCTCGAACAGCGGATCGAATTCGTTGGCGGCGTCGATGGAGAACGACTGGCGACCGCTTTCGGCGCGGCCGGAGCGGCCCAGCGGCGCCTTCAGCGGCAGGTCCGGGTCTTCGCAGCGCTGGGTCAGGTAGAACTCCATCTCCGGCGCGACGATCGGCTGCCAGCCCTTGTCGGCGTACAGCTGCAGGACTTTTTTCAACACGTTGCGCGGCGACAGCTCGATGGGGTTGCCTTGTTTGTCGAAGGTGTCGTGGATGACGATGGCGGTCGGCTCGATGGCCCAGGGCACCAGGTAGATGCCGGTGGCGTCCGGCCGGCAGATCATGTCGATGTCGGCCGGGTCCAGCAGGTCGTAATAAACATCGTCGTCGACGAAGTCCCCCGTTACCGTTTGCAGCAGCACACTTTCCGGCAGGCGCATGCCTCGCTCATGCAGGAACTTGTTGGTGGGCGCGATCTTGCCGCGGGCGACGCCGGTCAGGTCGCTGACCACGCATTCCACTTCGGTAATCTGGTGTTCTTTCAGCCAGGCTGACAGCTGATCGAAAGGGGCATTCATAAAGACCTCGTAAATGATTGTCGATGACGCGCCCAGCCGCTTCCTCTGTGGCGCGTTGGCGACTATCTTGGGCAAGCCTTGCGGTTCCATCTATCCACTTTCAGCAGCACCGGAGCGCACCAAAAGAGTGCGCAAGGTTCTCCCATGACAGCGTCGACAGCTCTTCAGGTCCAGGCCTTCAACACCTTCGATGTGGCCGATCAGATCCGTGCCACCCCGGGTTGGGTCCAGCATTACCAGCAGATGTCGCCCGGGCATTTCGCCGGGCAGGTGCGTTATCTGGACCTGCAGGGGGTGCAGGTCTACGAGGAATGCATGAATACCCGGGTCGAGCAGAATTTCAGCGCGCCGCGGGATTCCCTGGCGTTCTGTTTCGACCGCAGCGACAACGCCCTGTACCTGCTCAACGGCGAAAGCCGCAACATCTGGATCACCCCGGAGAACTACCAGGAAATCGCCGTGGTGTTCGGCCCGGAGTTCGTCCGCGGCCATGGCCTCGAGGCGCAGCGCCTGGACGGCCTGTTCCTGGCACCCCTCAGTTGCCGGCAGAACGCCTTGTTCAGTCGCTGGCTCAGCAGCACTTTGACCCAGCTGTCCCAGACCCTCGATCCGCCCAGCCGCGAGGCCCTGACCCAGCAGTTGCTCGACGATTGCCTGTTCATCCTCGACAACGCCTGCGCGCGCCTCGACGGCGGCAGCCTGCGCCGGCGCGCCGAGGAGCGGGCGATCATGCAGCGGGTCGCGCAATGGGCGGCGGATGAGCCGGAAGACAGCCTCAACCTGCTAGAACTGTCCCAGGTGGCCGGAGTCTCCCTGCGCCAGTTGCAGAGCGCCTTCAAGGCCTTCGCCGGCATGGCGCCGACCCAGTGGCTGCGCCTGCGCCGGCTGAACAGCGCGCACCGCGAACTGCTGGCTCGGGGCCCGGACGACACCACCGTGGCCGAGGTGGCGATGCGCTGGTCGTTCTGGCACCTGGGGCGGTTTTCCAGCAGCTACCGGGCGTTGTTCAAGGAACTGCCCAGCGAGACCCTGAAACGCGGGTAACGCTGAGCAGTCCGGTGGACGGCGCGGCGTTGCCCGCGGGCGTCAGCGGGCTCAGCCGTCCTCGCTCGTGGGCGCTTCGGCGGTCCTGACCTTTGCCTTCGACCCCTCGAGATAAGCCCACAGCGCCCGGGCCACGGCATCGCCGTCGGGGCCGCCGCCGAACACCTGCTGGCCGATGCTCAGGCCGAGCTGGCGATAGCTTTCGAACTGGGCCTCGTCGAAGAACTGGTCGATGGTGGTCTGGTTGGGAAAGGCCGTGTTGGCCTGGGCGTAGTTCTGGACGTCCAGCGACACCGAGCCGATCAGCCGCGGCTTGAGCACCAGGATGCGGCTGACCGGGGTGTCGGCAGCATCGCCAGCGTAGACGTTGAGCAACAGCGCGCAATGCTGGTCGGTGGCCGAAGGTTGGGTCTTGAACTGCGCCATGGGCGCGAACACCTTGTCCAGTACCTTCTGCTTGACGATGGCCGTGTCCTCGCGGATTTCCAGGCCATGGTCGATGCGCGCCAGACGGATCAGGTTGCTCAGGTCGTCGAACTGGTAATCGGGATCGCAGCCGCAGTCGCACAGCACGATCAGCTCGACCTGGCGTTCCTGGCGCAGCAGCTCATAGGCGGCGGTGTTCTCGAAGTGACCGCCGTCGGAGAGGTACTGGTAGGCGCGCCGCAGGCCATGGAAATGCGCGCTCAATTCATAGAACAGGTAGGTCTGGGTCGGCAGCCAGCGCGACATTTTCGCTCCCAGGTTTTCCTGGGGCTCTTGGGTCTCCTGGAGTCCCTGGTGCCCGGGGTCGACAAAACGGCTGGGCCACCAGTTGCCCAGGCGGATGTTGGCCAGGCCCAGCAACAGCGAGGTCCCCAGGCTGGTGGCGCGCCCCAGGCCGGTGGTGAACGCGGCGCCGGAAACACCGATCCACTGGCCGATGGTCAGGGGGTAGGAGATTTCCGATTTGAGCTGGCCATCCGGCTGGCGCGGGTAGATCTTGCCATCGAGGATGAAAGTGCCTTCACCCTTGACGCTGCCCGGCGCCAGGCACAGCGGCTTGCCCTTGCGGTCGCGCTGCACCAGTTGCTCGGCGGGGTCCACCGTGAGGTTCATGGTCACGTTGATCAGGTGCAGCGGGCCGGCGTTCGGCGTGTCGTAGTAGTGCTCGACGCTGATGTCGTCGTTGCCCAGCGGCTCGGCCACGCTCATGTGCTTGCGCCGCTGCTCGGGGGTGCCGTTGAAGCGCTTGCCGTTGGACGCGCCCATGTAGGCGCGGACCAGGCGGGCGCTGTAGTAGGACTGCAACGACGAGGTATTGAGGAAGCCGACGAAGAGGCTGCTGACCCAGGTCAGCCCTGCCGCCACTGCCACCAGCAGGAGCAGCCGGGAGAGATGGCCGCTTTCCTCGAGGCGGATGCTGCCGTCGGCGCTGACCCAGACCACGAACAGCATCCACACCAGGCAGACCACCGCCAGCAGCAGGATGCCACCGATCAGCATCATGATTTCCAGGGGCAGCAGCCGCAGCCAGGCCGGAAGGGTTTTCTCGTCGCGCAACAGGGCCAGGCGCCGCACCAGCCAGATCAGTACCGGCAGGGTGCCCACGGCGCCCTGGGTCAGGATCTTGAGGTGCAAGTAGATCTCTTCGGAGAGCGACACCAGGAATGCGGCGAACAGCAACCCGGCCAGGCACATGATGATCCGCGCCAGCAGGCGGGTGACCTCGACCCGGTAGTTGCGCACGGTGAAGATGCCATCCTGCTCGTTGGCCTTGCGGTTGCGGTCTCCCAGGATGTGGATCAAGGCCCTGGCATAGACGAGGCCCAGGACCGCGATCGCGGCGAACCCGAGGAACAGGTCGCCCACGTTCGGCGCGTTGTGGCCCTGGCCCACGATCAGCGAGGTGACGAAGAACCCCAGGGCCGCCACGCCGCAGGCCAGGGCCGCCAGGTTGCCCAGGGCCGGGGGACTGCCCAGGCTGCTGGTCGGCAAGACCAGCCAGTACGCCAGGCAGCAGGGCAACAGCCCGAGGATGAACACCGCCACGGGCAGCACGTACAGGTTGGGCACCCACAGCAGTTGCAGCAGCATCAGCAACGACAGGGTGAGGATGATCGGCATGCCGATCACGAAGTGCAGCGACAGCCAGTTGCGCCAGGTGATCGCCAGGGCGTAGAGGGTGTCCCCCGAGCCGGTCGGGGTCAGGTAGCGGCCGTTTTCCCGCAGCCAGGCGGTGGACGCCATGCCGACGTCTTCCCTGGAGTAGTCGATGCTGGTGCTGATGCGCCCCGGCGGCTCGTAGCGCAGGACCTCATAGGCATTGGCCGCCGCGACCCAGGCGGCGTGCTGCGAGGGCGATTGTGGATGGCTGCCGCCCGGGGCTGCGGCGTAGCCGGGTGGCGGCTCCTTGCGCAGGCGATTGGGCATGAACAGGCTGGAGAAAAAACTGCCGATATAACCGCCGCCGCTGACCGTGGACAGGTAGTCGAAGCGCGGCAGCAGGGTGGTGGCGAGGGTGTCGGGCTGCTTCTGCTCCTGTTCCAGCTTCTCGGCCGGGGCTGCGGCCGCCCTGGCCCGCGCCATCGCCTGCAGCACGCCGAAGCAGAAGGTGGCGCTGCGGATACCGCCTCCGGACAACGCCAGGCCCCAGGGCTTGCGGGGCTGGCCCTGGGCAGCAGGCGCGGGTTCGAGGCCCAGGACTGCACGACGCTGTTCGATACGTTGCCTTTCTCCCTCGTAGTGCTGGGTCGGTTCCATGATGCGCTCCTTGCATGGGAAGTAGTGGCAATCTGCTTATTGGATTAAAGCAGAACGGCGTCACATTTCTGCGATGGCCGGGCTCAATCGAAAGTGAAGTTCACGAAATATTATTTATTTTGAAATGTTATTAAAAATCATGTGCTTATGGCGTTAATGACGTTATATCAATCGTCATCTATGGTTTGACCCTGGCCTGCAATCGCGGTGTAACTTGCCTGTTACTTGAGGTCACTACTTTGCGTGGGGCGTTTTTTCCCGCTCTGTAACTTCAAGGAATTCAACCGCGTATGCCTACTCTTACCCGCAGGAAGCTGATGCAGGCCGCAGCTATCGGATCGGCCTTTACCTTGCTGCCAGACTCCATCCGCCAGGCCCTGGCGATCCCCGCCAACAACCGCACCGGGACCCTCCGCGACGTCGAGCACGTGGTGATCCTGATGCAGGAAAACCGCTCCTTCGACCACTACTTCGGCACCTTGCCCGGGGTGCGCGGCTTCAGCGACCGCTTCACCATCCCGCTGCCCGGCAAACGCTCGGTGTGGGAGCAGCAGGGCATCGGGCGCGTGGTGCTGCCGTATCACCTGGACAGTTCGCGGGGCAACGCCCAGCGCGTCAACGGCACGCCCCATTCGTGGATCGACGAGCACGCGGCCTGGGCCAGCGGGCGCATGGCGGCCTGGCCGACCTTCAAGACCAACACCTCCATGGGCTACTACCGCGAGCAGGAGCTGCCGTTCCAGTTCGCCCTGGCCAACACCTTCACCCTGTGCGATGCGTACCACTGTTCGGTGCACGCCGGGACCAACCCCAACCGCCTGTTCCACTGGACCGGCACCAACGGCCCGACCGGCGCCAACGTGGCCGCGGTGGTCAACGAATGGGACGGCCCGGGCGCGGTGGACGTCGGCTACACCTGGAAGACCTACCCCGAGCGCCTGGAAGAGCGGGGCGTCAGCTGGAAGATCTACCAGTACCTGCCGGACAACTTCGGCGACAACCCCCTGGCCGGTTTCCGCCAGTACCGCCGCGCCAGCGTGCAGGCCGGCAACCCTGCGCAGCCGCCGGAAGACTTCACCGCCTTCGTGCCCTACAGCGATGCGCTCAATGCCCGGGTGCCGCTGTACAAGGGCAATGGCAACACCTTGCCGGCCCGCGGCGGCAGCGACCTGGAGGGCATGCTCGCCGGGTTTCGCAACGACGTGCAGCAGGGCAAGCTGCCCAAGGTCAGCTGGATCGTCGCACCGGCCGCCTATTCCGAGCACCCGGGGCCGTCGAGCCCGGTGCAGGGCGGCTGGTTCACCCAGGAAATCCTCAAGGCCCTGACCGACAATCCCGAGGTCTGGAGCAAGACCGTGCTGCTGGTCAACTACGACGAGAACGACGGCTTCTTCGACCATGTGCCGTCGCCCTCGGCGCCGTCGCGGCGCCTGGACGGCAGCTTCGCCGGCAAGTCCACGGTGGACTTCGACACCGAGGTGTTCACCCACCTGGCGCCGCCGGGCACCACCCAGCAACCCCGTCCGGACGGCGGTATCTACGGCCCCGGCCCACGGGTGCCGATGCTGGTGCTGTCGCCCTGGAGCCGCGGCGGCTGGGTCAACTCCCAGGCCTTTGACCACACCTCGGTTCTGCAATTTCTCGAGAAGCGCTTCGGCGTGCGCGAGCCGAACATCAGCGCCTGGCGTCGCGCGGTCTGCGGCGACCTGACCTCGGCCTTCAACTTCGTCAATCCCAACAGCGAAATCCTCCCGCCGCTGCATACCACCACCCGCCAGGCCGCGGACCTGCTGCGCCAGCGCCAGGAACAACTGGCCCAGGTGCCGCTGCCGGACCCGAGCCGCCAGCAATTGCCGCAGCAACAGCGCGTGGCCCGGCCGTCCCGGGCCTTGCCGTACCGGCTGAATGTCGAGGCCAAGGCCAAGCGCAAGGCCCTGTCCCTGACCCTGAACCTGCAGAACACGGGGGAGCAGGGCGCGGTGTTCCACGTCTACGATCGCCTGCACCTGCTGGACGTGCCCCGGCGCTACACGGTGGAGGCAGGCAAGCAGCTCAAGGACAGCTGGCAGACCGCCGGGCACTACAAGCTGTGGCTACTGGGCCCGAACGGTTTCCACCGCAGCTTCCACGGCAACCTGCTGCTGCGTCAGCCCGAGGTGTCGCTGTTCAGCCGTGGCAACAACCTGCAGCTGACCCTGAGCAACCCGGCCAGGGAAGCGGTGTCGGTCACCATCGAGCGTTGCCCCTATACCCAGCAGGGGCCATGGCATCTGGAGGTGCCCGGGCGCAGCGAGGTGCAGCAGATGTTCGCCTGCCACGCCAGCGGCGGCTGGTACGACCTCACCGTGCGCGCCGAGGGCGGCTGGTTGCGGCGCCTGGCCGGGCGCCTGGAGACCGGTGCCCACAGCATCAGCGACCCGTTGATGGGCGTGTAACGAGGCCGGGGTGCCCGGCCCGCAAGACACTGCGTTTCTCCAGGCCGATCGTTGCGGCAACTGCGTTGCCGTTCGCAGCCTCGCTGCCGAGTGACAGCGAGGCTGCGCTCGACCGCGCAGCGGTCGCCAATCCGTGGGCCGGGCACTGCTTTCAGACACAGCCAGGACCTTGCGCCTGGCTGGCTACACGCCCTGGGACCCTGGTTCCAGGGCGCCCGCCGATTCTTCCAGCCACATGAAAACCCGCAGCGGATTACACGAAAGGGCTTGGTTTGCGATATGAATATTAATTAGAATCAGTCTCATTTAAGCCACCCTTCGCACAGGGCCTCTTGACATGATTGACGCAGCGACGCCACCGGAGCACAGCCTACATGCCCTGTACCGCGATCATCGAAGCTGGCTCGAAAGCTGGTTGCGCCGGCGCATGGGCAACGCCTGGGATGCGGCGGACCTGAGCCAGGACACCTTCCTGCGGGTGCTGACCAATTCCCAGCAGATCGTCGACCTGCGCGAACCCCGGGCCTACCTGGTGACCGTGGGCAAGCGCCTGCTGAGCAACTTCCACACCCGGCGCAAGCTGGAGCAGGCCTACCTGGACGCCCTGGCCAGCCTGCCCGAAGACAGCGTGCCGTCCCCCGAACAGCGCTGGGTGCTGCTGGAAACCCTGCAAGCCCTGGACGAGCTGCTCGACGGCCTGCAACCCGTGGTGCGCCGGGCGTTTCTCTGGAGCCAGCTGGAAGGCCTGGGTTATCGCGAGATTGCCGAGCGCCTCGACGTATCGGAACGCACCGTCAAGCGCTACATGGCCCAGGCCTACGAACATTGCCTGCTGGCGGAACTGCTGTGATGCGCGCCGCGCCGTCCAGCGAAACCCGCGAAGTGGCCCGCGCCGCGGCGCAGTGGCTGGCGCTCTTGGAGTCCGGCGCGGCCGATGCCGACGACCATGCGCGGTTGCAGCACTGGCGCAACAGCCATAGCCAGCACGAGAGCGCCTGGCAGAAGGCGCAGTTGCTGCGCCAACGCTTTTCCGCCTTGCCCTCGGCCCTGGCGCTGGCCACCCTGGACCGTCCCGACCCGTCGCGCCGCGCGGTGCTCAAGCGCGCCCTGGGCGTCGCGGCGCTGGTGCCGAGCGCCTGGCTACTGAGTCGCCAGCTGCCCCTGGAGGTGTGGCGCGCCGACCTGCAGACCGGCACCGGTGAGCACCGCAAACTGTCTCTGGCCGACGGCAGCTTCTTGCAACTGAACACCGCCAGCGCGGTGAACATCGACCTCGGCGCGCGGCAGGTGACCCTGGTCCGCGGCGAAATGGCGCTCAAGGTCGGCGGCAGCGCGCCCCTGACCATCCACGGGCCCTATGGCCGGATCGTCGTCAGCCGCTGTGAAGTCTGCGTGCGTCTCAACGAGCGCGATTGCCGGGTGTCGGTGGTCAGCGGCTCGGTGCAGTTGCACCCCTTGCAGGGGCCGCAGCTGGTGCTGCGCGAAGGCCAGCGGGTGCGGCTGCGGGCGGACGGCGCCGGCGAGATCGACGCTTTCGACGTCCTGCTGCCGGGCTGGCGCGACGGCGTGCTGATGGCGCAGAACCAGCCCCTGGGGGATTTTTTGCGCGAGCTGAGCCGCTATCGCCCGGGCCTGCTGCGCTGGGAGCCGGAGCTGGAAACCTTGCGGGTGACCGGCAGCTTCCGCCTCGACAACACCGATCGCGTGCTCGCGCTGCTGGCCGCCAGCCTGCCGCTGGAAGTGCACTCGCGCACCCGCTATTGGGTGACCTTGGTCCCACAGAAAAACCCGTCCAAAAACACCGCGTAAAAAAATAGTGCCTGAAGCCTGTCCCTTTTTTTCGCCTCGCCGGTCATTCCAGGTAAGTGAACAAAAAACGAGAGCTTCCTCCCATGCCCGCAGTATTGCCTTTCCGTTTGCGCCCGGTGTCGCCGGGCCTGCGTCCGTTGTTGCATTTGGGCCTCATGCTGACCCTGAGTTCCAGCCCGTTGCTGATCCCGTCCAGCTGGGCGGCCGACGCCGCCCGGCGCAGCTACCAGGTGCCGGCCGGCCCGCTGAGCGCCGCGCTGACCCGTTTCGCCGGCCTGGCGGGGGTCAACCTGTCGGTGGACCCGCAGCTGGTCAGCGGCCGCAACAGCAGCGGCCTGTCCGGCGAGTACGGGGTGGAGGAGGGTTTTGCCCGTCTGCTGCAAGGGTCCGGCCTGCAACTGCAAGCGGTGGGGGAACAGGCTTATATCCTGGCCCCGGCACCCGAAGGCGGCAGCCTGCAACTGGCGCCGACCTCGATCCAGGGCGCCAGTACCGCCAGCGATGGCGACGTCTACGCCGGCGGCCAGGTCGCGCGCCGTGGCTCCCAGGGCCTGCTGGGCTCGAAGGACTTCATGGAAACCCCGTTCAGCATGACCACCTACACCAGCGAGGCGGTGAAGAACCAGCAGGCCCGGACCTTGGGCGACCTGATCGCCAGCGACCCCTCGGTGCGGGCCACCAACCCGGCGGGCGGGCGCTACGAGCAGTTCACCATCCGCGGCTTCAGCCTGTTCAACAGCGATGTGGCCTACAACGGCCTGTACGGCGTGCTGCCGACCTACACCATCGACATGGAAATGGCCGACCGGGTGGACATCCTCAAGGGCCCGACCCAGCTGATCAACGGCATCTCGCCCCGGGGCAGCGTGGGCGGCGGCATCAACGTGGTGCCCAAGCGCGCCACCGACAAGCCGATCACCGAGTTCACCGGCAGCTACGCCTCCGAAAGCCAGCTCGGCGGTGCGGTGGATGTGGGCCGGCGCTTCGGCGAGGACAACAAGTTCGGCGTGCGCCTGAACGCGGTCAAGCAGTCCGGCGACACCAAATGGGATCACCAGAGCGTCGACCGTGAGATGGCCGTGCTGGGCCTGGATTTCCGTGGCGAGCGCCTGCGCCTGTCGACGGACATCGGCCACACCGAGCGCGATACCGACGCGCCCCAGGAGCGGGTGCAGATCGGCGCCAACGCCAAGGTGCCGGACGCCGACGACGTGCGCCACAACTATGCGCAGGCCTGGAGCAAGGCGCGGACCAAGGACACTTTCGGCACGGTGAATGCCGAATACGACCTCAGCGATTCGGTGATGCTCTACGGCGGCGTCGGCGCGCGCAAAAGCAACCACGACTTCCTGCGTCACGCCGTGTCGATCACCAACGACGCTGGGGATTTCAGCGTGCAGCCCCGGGACTTCACCCGGGACGAAAATGTCCGCACCACCACCGCGGGCGTGCGCAGCTGGTTCCACACCGGCCCGGTGAGCCATGAGGTCAACCTGGCCGCCAGCTACTTCTACATGGACTTCGAAAACGGCGGCGCGCGCTATGCCGCGTCCCCGAGCAACCTCTACAACCCGCGGCCGACGCCGACTCCATCGCGGCCGACGCGTTTCGACCCCAAGGTCTACACCGAGAACCGCTTCAGCGGCGTGGCGCTGTCCGACACCCTGGGCTTCTTCGACGACCGCTTGCTGCTGACCCTGGGCGCGCGCTGGCAGCGGGTCAAGGTCGACGACTGGAGCGACGGCATCAAGGGCGACACCGCCTATGACGAGGAAAAGGTCTCGCCGTCGGGCGGCCTGCTGTTCAAGGCCACCGACCGGCTGTCGCTGTACGTCAACTACATGGAAGGCTTGAGCCAGGGCAAGATCGCGCCGTCGACCTCGATCAACGAGGACGAGATCTTCCCGCCGTTCATCAGCCGCCAGGTGGAGGCCGGCGCCAAGTACGACGCCGGCGCCTTCGCCCTGACCGCCGCGGTGTTCCGCATCAAGCAGCCGGCTTACGAGACCAACGCCACCACCCGGGTCTTCGGCCCCAACGGCAAGCGCCAGAACGACGGCGTGGAGCTGAGTGTGTTCGGCGAACCGCTCAAGGGTTTCCGCCTGCTGGGCGGGGTGATGTACATCGACAGTGAGCTGAAGGACACCGTCGGTGGCACCTTCGACGGCAACCGCGCGCCGGCCACGCCGAAGTACAACGTCAACCTGGGGGCCGAGTGGGACGTGCCGAAAGTCCAGGGCCTGACCCTGACCGCCCGCGGCATTTACTCCAGCTCGCAGTACCTGGACCAGGCCAACAGCAAGGAAATCGATTCCTGGGAGCGTTTCGACCTGGGCGCCCGCTATGCCTTCAAGCTCGACGAGAAGGACATCACCCTGCGCGCCAACGTCGAAAACGTGCTGGACAAGCGTTACTGGAGTTCGGCCGGGGCCTCGGACGACAGCGAACCCGGCCTGACCCTGGCGACGCCGCGGACCTTGCTGCTCTCGGCCACCGTGGGGTTCTGAAGTAGCACCCGGATACGCGCCGCAGGGAAGGGCGCGATCCTCTGTCGATCGACCATGACCGGCTCTCGGTCGAGGAAGGATGCATGCCCGTTATTACCTGAAGAACGTGCCGTCTCTTGTATGAGGCAACTGGCCATTTAATGGCAACTAAGAAAGTTGTCATAAAGATGGCGATGGCATGGTGTGTTTAAACTTTTATTCCGGGTTTTTTTAAGTCGGGGTATTGGCCTGCGCGCGAGATTTAACTTGTTTATAAAGGCGCTATGTAAATATCCCGAATAAGTTTGAATAAGTAGTTGCGCAGCCCTGCTAATGATAATAATTTGCATGTCGAATTTAACGAGGGTGAACAGATGTTAAATGATGGCGTATTGCTCACTAGTCCTCTGCAAAAAACCAATGCCGACTATCTGGCCCGGCAAGGCAAGTTCGAATCCAATGTGCGCAGTTATCCGCGAAAGTTGCCCTTGGCCATCGCCAAGGCCCATGGGGTCTGGGTCACCGACGTCGAAGGCAAGACCTACCTGGACTGCCTGGCCGGCGCCGGCACCCTGGCCCTGGGGCACAACCACCCGGCGATCATGGCCAGCCTCGACAGCTTCCTCGCCTCGGGCCTGCCAATGCACACCCTGGACCTGACCACCGCGGTCAAGGACGCCTTCAGCGAAACCCTGCTCAGCCTGTTGCCGGGCCAGGGCCGCGACTACTGCCTGCAGTTCTGCGGGCCGTCCGGGGCGGACGCGGTGGAAGCGGCGCTGAAACTGGCCAAGACCCACACCGGGCGGCACAACGTCATCAGCTTCTCCGGCGCCTACCACGGCATGACCCACGGCGCCCTGGCGCTGACCGGCAACACCGCGCCCAAACACGCCATCGCCGGCCTGATGCCGGGGGTGCAGTTCATGCCGTACCCCCACGAGTACCGCTGCCCCCTGGGCATCGGCGGCGCGGCGGGGGTCGAGGCGCTGAGCCATTACTTCACCCAGTTCATCGAAGACGTGGAAAGCGGCGTGTCGCTGCCGGCGGCGGTGATTCTCGAGGCGGTGCAGGGCGAGGGCGGGGTCAACTGCGCGCCGAATAGCTGGCTGCGGGCGATCCGCGAGGTGACCCGCAAGCACGGGATCGTGCTGATCCTCGACGAAGTGCAGGCCGGTTTTGCCCGCACCGGCAAGATGTTCGCCTTCGAGCACGCCGGCATCGAGCCGGACATGATCGTCATGTCCAAGGCGGTGGGCGGCGGCCTGCCGATGGCGGTGCTGGGCATCAAGCGCGAGTTCGACGCCTGGGAGCCGGGCAACCACGCCGGCACCTTCCGCGGCAACCAGATGGCCATGGCCGCGGGCCTGGCGACCCTGCACGTGTTGCGCGAGCAGAATATCGCGGCCCTGGCCGAGCGCCGCGGGCAGTGGCTCAAGGAGCAGCTGAGCGCCCTGCAACCGGACTATCCGGCCCTGGGCCAGGTGCGCGGGCGCGGCCTGATGCTCGGCATCGAGATCGTCGACGAACGCCAGCCGGCCGACCGCCACGGGCATTTCCCGAGCGACCCGGCCCTGGCCGTGGCCATTCAGCAGCACTGCTTCAAACAGGGCCTGTTGCTGGAGCGCGGCGGGCGCCGGGGCAACGTGATGCGCCTGTTGCCGCCGCTGGTGATCGACGACGAGCAGTGCCAGCAAGTGGTTGCACGGTTCAGCCGTGCGGTGGCCGAGGCGTTATTGCAGACGCGCCCCTGACGTTGAGCGGGCAAGTTGTCCCGGAGAAATAACAGCTGTCGATGAAGGTGTGTCGGTTTTGACACTTTTAATTATCGGCTGAGCAACTTCCGGCAGCAGGGATTTTATTTGCAAGTGCAATCGGGCGAGTTCGCCTGACGGGTATCTGTCGGCTTTTCAGTGTGGCTGGCAAGCAACTCACTATTTGTCGCGATATGACGTGACCAAGGCGTGCATGGCTACTGTGGAGCATCCATGAATTATTCAGAGCGCAATTCTTTATCGAAGAATGTTTTATCGAAGATGGTCAGTGAACTGGCAACTACCCGGGCCTTGCTCAATTGCCTGATCAAAGAGTTCGCCTTGCCGGAAAACTGCCTCGGTTATCACTGGCCGGCACAGATGCAGGGCATTCCCCCCGGCAGTTACCTGGACGGCCTGGAATGGAAGGGCATCCCGCTGACCATCGACCTGCCCAACCGGCAGCAGTTCTTCGTCATGGTGGACCGCCGCGACCAGCTGGGCAGCCACCGCTACCTGTCGGACGTGTACGCCCGGCGCGAGGGGGAAAGCTGGCGCTGCCTGGCCTTCGCCGAGTTCGTCGAGCAGTTGCTCGGCGCCTGCGAGCACATGACCCGGGCCAGCAACGACGAACTGCTGGACCAGGTGCTGCAAAGCCAGCTGCTGACCGCCGCCATCGTCGCCCACAACATGGACGGCCAAGGCCCGGCGCCGTTGAGCGGCTACCTGGCCAGCGAGCAGGGGCTGTGGTTCGGCCATCCCAACCACCCGGCGCCCAAGGCGCGGCTGTGGCCGGCGCACCTGGCCCAGGAAACCTACGCCCCGGAATTCCAGGCACAGACCGCGCTGCACCTGTTCGAAGTGCCGCGCCAGGGCCTGCGGGTCACCGCCAACGGCCTCAGCGAGGAGCAGGTCATGGCCGGTTTCGCCGACCAGGGCCAGGCCCGCCCGGGCCACGCGATGATCTGCATGCACCCGGTGCAGGCCGAGCTGTTCATGCAGGACCGCCGCGTGCAGCGCCTGCTGGAACTGGGCGAGGTGGTGGATCACGGGGCGAGCGGGCCGCTGGCCAGCCCGACGGCGTCGATGCGCACCTGGTACATCGAGGACCACGACTTCTTTATCAAGGGTTCGCTGAACGTGCGCATCACCAACTGCGTGCGCAAGAACGCCTGGTACGAGCTGGAAAGCACGCTGATCATCGACCAGTTGTTCCAGCGCTTGCAGCAGACCCAGGCCGCGACCCTGGGCGGCCTGTCGGCGGTGGCCGAACCGGGTTCCATGAGCTGGGCCCCGGCCCAGGCCGGCGAAGCCGATGCCCACTGGTTCCGCGAGCAGACCGGAGCCATCCTGCGGGAGAACTTCTGCCGTCGCGCCGGCGCCGAGCGCAGCGTGATGGCCGGCACCCTGTTTGCCCGGGACATCCATTCGCGGCCGCTGGTGCATGACTTCCTGCAAGGCTTCAACGCCCATGAGCTGGCCGACGAGCAACTGCTGGACTGGTTCGACCAGTACCAGGCGCTGCTGCTGCGGCCGGTGCTGGCGCTGTTCTTCAACCACGGCGTGGTGATGGAACCGCACCTGCAGAACAGCGTGCTGATCCACGACCAGGGCCGGCCGCAACAACTGCTGCTCAGGGATTTCGAGGGGGTCAAGCTCACCGACGAACTGGGCATGGCGCAGATCGAGGTCGGTCTGCACCCGCGGGTGCGCCAGTCGCTGCTGTATTCCCGGGCGCAGGGCTGGAGCCGCATCACCTATTGCCTGCTGATCAACAACCTGTCGGAAGCGGTGCTGGCCCTGAGTTGGGAACGCCCGCACCTGGCGCCGGCCATGTGGCAAAGGGTCGAGCGGCAGTTGCGCGCCATCCGCGAAGAGCTGGTGCGTCCGGCGCCGGAGCTGGATGCGCTGATCGCCGGCCAGCCGATCGCCTGCAAGACCAACCTCAAGGTGCGCCTGGCAGCCAAGGCCGATCGCCAGGCCGGCTACGTCAACCTGTGTTCGCCCTGGAGCGAGGAGGCCCGTTATGGCTGAGTTGTCCCAGGCACTGCTGTGTGCCATCGGCCAGGCCCGGGCCGGCAGCGCCGACCCGCTGGCGGCCTTTATCTACGACCTGGACGCCTTGCAGGACCATGTGCGCCAAGTGATGGCGGCGCTGCCGGCCGGGGTCGAGCTGTATTACGCGATCAAGGCCAACAGCGAAGCCCCGGTGCTGGCCGCGCTGGCGCCGCTGGTCACTGGTTTCGAGATTTCCTCGGGAGGCGAGATCGGGCGGGTGATGGCCTGCCCGACCCGCAAGCCCTATGTGTTTTCCGGCCCCGGCAAGCTCGATTCCGACCTGCGCGCGGCCCTGGCCAATCAGGTAGAGGCGGTGCACCTGGAAAGCCTCAACGAGATCGAGCGCCTGCAACGCCTGGCCGCGGAAGCAGGGCGGGTGCAGCCGGTGTTTATCCGCATCAACCCGCAGCTGCCGCAGAACCAGTCGAGCCGGCTGGCCATGGCCGGCACCGCCACGCCGTTCGGTATCGACGAAGCGGAGCTGGCCGAGGCGGTGGCGCGGGTGGACCGGGCCAGCCATCTGCGCCTCAAGGGTTTCCATGTGCACGCGATGTCCCACCAGCAGTCGGTGGAACGCCATGAGCAGTTGCTGGATTTCTACCTGCAACGCTGGTCGCACTGGAAAGCCCTGGCGGCGCACCCCGAACACCTGACCCACCTGAATGTCGGCGGCGGCATCGGCGTCGATTACCTCAGCGGCCAGCGCTTCGACTGGCTGCGCCTGTGCCGCTACCTGGAACGGCGGCTGGCCGAGGAGGGCGGTGCCGCGCCGGTGCTGCGTTTCGAGCCCGGGCGTTTTATCAGCGCCTACTGCGGTTACTACGTGATCGAGGTGCTGGATACCAAGACCAGCCATGGCGAGCATTTCCTGGTGTGCCGCGGCGGCACCCACCAGTTCCGCCTGCCGGCGGCGCAGAGCCACGACCACCCGCTGATCCACCTGCCGCGCGGCCCGCGCCAGGCCCAGGCGCCGGAGCGGGCCTGGACCGTGGTCGGGCAGCTGTGCACGCCCAAGGATGTGCTCAGCCGGGCCCAGCCGCTCAAGGGCGTGGCGGTCGGCGACCTGCTGGTGCTGCCCATGGCCGGGGCCTACGGCTACAACATTTCCCACGCCGACTTTCTCTGCCACCCACGCCCGGCGCAGCACTTCCTGCACCGGGGCGAGTTGCTCGCGGGAGCGTTGCCGTGATCCAGGCCCCGCGCCGCTGGGTGGTGGTCAACGTGCTGCTGGGCACCCTGACCGTCAGCCTCAACAACAGCTCGCTGAACCCGGCGCTGCCGGCGTTCATGCAGGCGTTCGCCATCGGCCCGCTGCTGGCCACCTGGATAGTCGCGGCGTTCATGACCAGCATGGGCATGACCATGCCCCTGACCAGTTTCCTCGCCCAGCGCCTGGGACGCCGGCGCCTGTACCTGTGGGGCGTGGCGCTGTTTATCGCCGGCTCCTTGCTCGGCGCCCTGGCGGATTCCATCGCCCTGGTGATCGCCGCGCGGGTGGTGCAGGGCATTGCCAGCGGGCTGATGATCCCGCTGTCCCTGGCGATCATCTTCGCGGTGTACGCCAAGGACGAGCGCGGCCGGGTCACCGGCCTGTGGGGCGCGGCGGTGATGCTCGCGCCGGCGGTGGGGCCGCTGTGCGGCAGCCTGCTGCTGGAGGGGTTCAGCTGGCGTTCGCTGTTTTTGATGAACGTGCCGATCGGCGTCGTCGCGCTGCTGATGGGCCTGGCCGTGTTGCCGGCGTCCGAGCCGGCCGAGCGCAAGCCGTTCGACCTGGCCGGCTACCTGCTGATCGCCTCGGGCATCGGCCTGCTGATGGTCGCCATCAGCCGCCTGCACCACGCCGCCGCTCTGACGGAGCCGCTGAATCTGGGCCTGTTACTGGCGGGCGCGCTGTGCCTGGTGGCGTTCGTGCGAGTCGAGCTGCGCCGCGAGGCGCCGCTGCTCAACCTGCGGATCTTCGCCCTGCGCGGCTATCGCCTGAGCGTGATCATCGCCGTGGTGCAGTCGGTGGGCATGTTCGAGTGCCTGGTGCTGCTGCCGCTGCTGGTGCAGACGGTGCTCGGCTACAGCGCCGTGTGGACCGGCCTGGCGCTGCTGTGCACCGCGGTGTTCGCCAGCCTGTTCGGGCGCCTGGGCGGCAGTGCCCTGGACCGCCACGGGCCGCGGCGGGTGGTGTCCGTCGGGTTGCTGCTGACCGGCCTGTCGACCCTGGCCCTGGGCCTGCTCCCGGCCAGTGCCGGCATCGGCCTGGTGTTCGGGCTGATGATGCTGCGCGGCGCCGGCCTGGGGCTGTCGTACATGCCGGTGACCACCGCCGGGCTGAATGCCTTGCCCGAACCGATGGTCACCCAGGGCGCGGCGATGAACAACATCTCCCGGCGCCTGGTGTCGTCCCTGGCCATCGTCATCGCCTCGCTGTGGCTGGAGTTCCGCCTCGCCGCCGATGGGGCGCAGGCCTCCCAGGCAGGCCTGTCGGGCGCCATCGGCGAAGTGTTCGTGATCACCGGCCTGCTGATCCTCCTGGCACTGCCCTGTGCCTGGCGTTTTCCCCTTTCCGACGAGAGCGCCGAGGCAGTGCCCGGCGCCCTCGAACCCCGTTAACCCTTCCGTACACAAGGTATGAACATGGCGACTGCAATCCCGACAACCTCCAGCTACAGCGCCACCCCTGGTGCCTGGCTGGCCACGGTGGATTCGAGTATCGACGAGAAAGTGCAGCGACGGGTGGTGGGCCAGCTATTGCAGACCCTGCTGTACGAAGGCGTGCTGGCGTTCGACAGCGCGCCCCTGGACAACGGCCAGCAGCGTTTTGTGGTGCCTGGCGTCGATGACCGGCAGCAGCGGGTGCAATACCGCTGCGACGGCCTGCTCAGCGCCAGCTTCGAGCTGATCCGTCTCGATTCCAGCAGCCTCGAACGTATCGACAGCCAGGGCCGGCGCAGCGTGCTGGACCTGCACCAGGCCCTGGCCGAACTGCTCGGCGACTACCAGGACAGCCCGCACCTGGGGCGCTTCATCCAGGAGCTGGAGCAGACCCGGCTCAAGGACCTGCAAGCCCGCAGCCAGGGCTACCAGGTCCCGGGGCCGGCCCATGAGCTGGACGTGGACGCCCTGGAGCAGCACTTCATGGACGCCCACAGCTATCACCCGTGCTACAAGTCGCGGATCGGTTTTTCCCTGGCGGACAATCAGGCCTACGGCCCGGAATTCGCCACGCCGATCGCCGTGGTGTGGTTGGCGGTGGCGCGCCATCGCGCGGCGCTCAACCATTCGCGGAACCTCGACTTCCCGGCCTTTATCCAGCAGGAGCTGGGTGCCGAGCGCTGGCAGCAGGTCAAGCAACAACTGGCCAGCCAGGGCAGGGTACTGGACGACTACCAACTGCTGCCGGTGCACCCGTGGCAGTGGGAAAACGTGATTGTCCCGACCTTCTACCCGGAGCTGCTCAGCGGCGAGCTGATCTGCCTCGGCGCCTCGGACGACCAGTACAAGGCCCAGCAGTCGATCCGCACCCTGGCCAACACCACGGTCAAGGAGCGGCCCTACGTCAAGCTGGCCATGAGCATGACCAACACCTCCAGCACCCGCATCCTCGCCCGCCACACCGTGATGAACGGGCCGATCATCACCGACTGGCTGCAAGATCTGATCGCCAGCGACAGCACCGCGCGCCAGCTGGACTTCGTGATCCTCGGCGAAGTGGCCGGGGTCAGCTTCGACTACCAGCACCTCCCGCAATCCCGCGGGCCCCAGGCCTACGGCACCCTGGGGGCGATCTGGCGCGAAAGTATCCATCGGTACCTGAAAGCGGACGAGCAGGCCGTACCGTTCAACGGCCTGAGCCAGGTGGAGAACCGCTACGGCACAGGGCCGCAGCAACCCTTCATCGACGCCTGGATCCGCCAGTACGGCCTCGAGGCCTGGACCCGGCAACTGCTGCAAGTGACGGTGCCGCCGATCATCCACATGCTCTACGCCGAAGGCATCGGCATGGAATCCCACGGCCAGAACATCGTGCTGATCGTCAAACAGGGCTGGCCGCAGCGCATCGCCCTGAAAGACTTCCACGACGGCGTGCGCTACTCGCCGGCGCACCTGGCGCGCCCCGAGCTGTGCCCGCAGCTGGTGCCGCTGCCGGCCAGCCACGCCAAGCTCAACCGCAACTCGTTCATCCTCACCGATGACGTCAACGCGGTGCGGGACTTCTCCTGCGACTGCTTCTTCTTCATCTGCCTGGCGGAGCTGGCGATCTTCCTGCGCCAGCACTACCGGCTGGACGAAGGCCGGTTCTGGCGGATGACCGCGCAGGTGATCCTCGACTACCAGGCCGCCCACCCGCAGCACCGCGACCGCTTCGGGCTGTTCGACGTGTTCGCCCCGAGCTACGAAGTCGAGGAGCTGACCAAGCGCCGCCTGCTGGGCGACGGCGAGCGGCGGTTCAAGTCGGTGCCCAA
This sequence comes from Pseudomonas sp. NPDC089530, assembly GCF_050280705.1. Lineage (NCBI taxonomy): Bacteria > Pseudomonadati > Pseudomonadota > Gammaproteobacteria > Pseudomonadales > Pseudomonadaceae > Pseudomonas > Pseudomonas sp. NPDC089530. Next base: position 52,616 of record NZ_JBNNVU010000029.1, read on the forward strand.
CCCGCTCTATGCCTACAGGCCGCAAGCATGCTGAGAACCAACCAGCTCAAACGCAAACTCGCGGCCGGGCAGACGGTGTACGGGCTGATTGCATCGATCCCGGCGCCGGCCTCCGTCGAGCTGATCGCCGAAGCCGGCTTCGACTTCGTGATCATCGACATGGAGCACGTGCTGATCAATCCGGAAACCGTCGAGCACATGATCCGCACCGCCGAGGCCTACGAGCTGACGCCCCTGGTGCGGGTCGCCGACCTCAATCCGAAAACCCTGCTGCGCCTGCTGGACGGCGGCGCCCAAGGGATCGTGCTGCCGATGATCGAATCCGCCGAGCAACTGGCGGCGGCGATCGCCGCCTGCAAATACCACCCCCTGGGCCAGCGCAGCCTCAACGCCGGCCGCCCCGGCAGTTTCGGCAAGCACAGCCTGGCGCAGTACGTGGCGCAGGCCAACGAGCAGATCATGCTGGTGGCGATGCTCGAAAGCGCCGCCGGCGTGCGCAACGCCGCGCAGATCGCCGCGGTGCCGGGCCTGGACATGCTCCTCGAAGGCGCGGCGGACCTGTCGCAGTCCCTCGGCATGCCCTGGCAGATCGACCAGCCGGCGGTGCAGCAGGCCCTGTTCGAGGCTTGGCAGGCGGCCGATCACGCCGGCGTGCCGTACTGCGCGATTCCCCGGCAGAACGGCGACCTCGGCCGCTGGCGCGAGCGCGGGGTCCGGGCCTTTGTCCTCGGCGACGAGCGCGGTATCGCCTTTCGTGCCCTCCAGGCCAGGTTGGCCACCCTTTCTCTAGAAGGAAACTGATCCGATGACTTTCACCTCTGTGGCCGCCGACCTGGTGATGCAGGACCTGATCGATTGCCTGCTGGCCGAAGACTTCTTCGGCCGCGAACCCTTGCCGCTGCTGGCCGCCGGCCAATGGCGCCAGGCCCATCCCGAAGCCCCGGCCCTGGGAGGCGGTGCTGCCGACGAGCGCATCTGGGACTGGTGCTGCGATGCCCAGGAACAGCGCTTCATCAGCATCGCCCTGCGTCCGGGCATCACCCAGCAATGGGAGAAGGTACCGGGCAGCCCGGTGTTGGCCCGCCAGGAGCAGCGCTGGGCCGCCCTGGGGCCGGTGGACTTCATGAAGCGGGTGTTCACCGGCCTGGGCCCGCGTTTCCAGGACAATGACAAGGGCCTGACGCTGTTTCTCGAAGTGCTGCACATCAGTGTCTGGCAGACCGCTTTGTCCCTGGAGCACCGGGTCGACCACCGGGACTTGATGGCCCAGGACGGCGCCACCTTTTTCCGCACCATGGAGCAGTGGGCCTCGCTGCGCGACCGGCCGTACCACCCCCTGGCCAAAGCCAAGCAGGGTTTGCTGCAGGCCGAGTACCAGCAGTACCAGGCCGAGTTCGCCCAGCCGCTGGCGCTGAACTGGGTGGCGGTGCGCAAGGACCTGCTGCACGGCGGCGAGGGCGTGACGGACCTGGAGCAGGTCTACCCGGCGCGCTACCTGTTGCCCGAATCCTTGCAGGCGCGGCTGGCGGGCGAGCTGCGCGAACGCGGCATCGGCGACAGCCATGTGGCCTTGCCGGTGCATCCGTGGCAGTTCGACCATGTGTTGCAGGCGCAACTGGGGGAGGCCTTCGCCTGCGGCGACTGCCAGCGCCTGGACTTCAGCGAAGCCACGGTATTCGCCACCTCGTCGTTGCGTTCCATGACCCCGTGCTTCCCCAGCGCCGACTACCTGAAGCTGCCGATGGCCATCTATTCCCTGGGCGCCTCGCGCTACCTGCCGGCGGTGAAGATGATCAACGGCGGCCTCAGCGAGGCGTTGCTGCATCAGGTGCGGCGCCTCGACCCGGTGCTGGAGCAGAGCCTGCACCTGTGCGACGAGAGCAAGTGGTGGGCCTTCATGCCGCCCCAGGCGACCCTGTTCGACGAAGCGCCGCGGCACCTGTCGGCGATGGTCCGCGGCTACCCGCAGGCGCTGCTCGACGACCCGGAATGCCGCCTGCTGCCGATGGCCGCCCTGGGCACGCCGTTGCCCGGCAGCGACCGCCACTTCTTCGACGAGTGGCTGCAGTACCGCCAGCTGCCGGCGACCTCCGCCTCGGTGCTGACCCTGTTCGGCGAGCTGTGCCAGCGCTTCTTCGACGTCAACCTGCGGATGTTCCGCCTGGGCATGCTCGGCGAGGTGCACGGGCAGAACGCGGTGCTGGTGTGGAAGGCCGGCCAGGCCCAGGGCCTGCTGCTGCGCGACCACGATTCGCTGCGGATCTTCGTGCCGTGGCTGGAACGCAACGGCATGGCCGACCCCGAGTACCGGATCAAGAAGGGCCACGCCAACACCCTGTACCACCAGCGCCCCGAAGACCTGCTGTTCTGGCTGCAGACCCTGGCGATCCAGGTCAACGTGCGGGCGATCATCGACACCCTGGCCCAGGTCTACGCCGTGCCGGCGACCACCTTGTGGGGCACCTTGCGCCAGGTGCTGGACGGCCTGCTGACCCGCATCGAGTTCGACGACGAGGCGCGGGGGATGATCCGGCGCCAGCTGTTCGAAGCCCCGCGCTGGCCGCAGAAGCTGCTGCTGACGCCGATGATCGAACGCGCCGGCGGCCCGGGCAGCATGCCGTTCGGCAAGGGCGAAGTGGTCAACCCGTTCCACAGGTTGCAGCGTGAAGCCTGAGCCCGTGCATCCTTGCCGGCGCACGCTGCTGCGCCTGTCCCTGGGCCTGCTGGCGTTGCCGGCCCTGGCCCGGGCTGGCCAGCCGCGGGTGGTGACCCTGTTCCAGGGCGCCACCGACAGTGCCGTGGCGCTGGGGGTGACGCCCGTTGGGGTGGTGGAGTCCTCGAGCGAGAAACCGACCTTCCGCTACCTGCGCGAGGCACTGCCGGGCGTGCCCCATGTCGGCCTGGAGACCCAGCCGAGCCTGGAGGACATCGTGCTGCTCGAGCCGGACGTGATAGTCGCTTCGCGCTTTCGCCACCAGCGCATCGAGCCCTTGCTCCAGCGCATCGGCACGGTGCTGATGCTGGAGGAAGTCTTCGAGTTCAAGCGCACCCTGGCGTTGATGGGCGCGGCCCTGAACCGGCAGCAGCAGGCCGCCAGCCTGTTGGGGCAGTGGCAGCGTCGTGTAGCGCAGCTGCGCCAGCAATTGCAGGCGCAGCTGGGCGGGCGCTGGCCGCTGACGGTGTCGGTGCTGGATGTGCGCGAAGACCATATCCGCAGCTACCTGCCAGACAGCTTTGCCGGTTCGGTGCTCAGCGAGCTGGGCTTCGCCTGGAACCCGATCGCCCGTGAAGCCCGGGGCACCTACCTGAAACTCACCAGCAAGGAGAACTTGCCCGTGGTCGATGCCGACCTGTTTTTCGTTTTCCAGCGCGCCGACAGCCCGGCGGTGCAGCGCAACTACGAGCGGCTGGTGCATTACCCGTTCTGGCAACAGCTGCGCGCGGTACGCCAGGACCAGGTGTGGCGGGTCGACGGTATCGCCTGGAGTTTCTCCGGCGGGATCCTGGGGGCCAACCTGATGCTGGACGACATTGCGCGCCTGGTGTCGCCGGTATGAGTCGTGGCCTGAAACTTTGCGTGGCGCTGCTGGTGATGCTGCTGTGCGTGGGCTTGAGCCTGGCGGCCGGGGCCACCTGGCTCGAACCCGCGCAACTGCTCCAGGGCCTGCTGCAGCCGGACAGCCTGAGCGCCGGCCAGCAGTTGATCTTCGGCAACCGCCTGGCCCGGACCCTGATGGCGGTCGCGGTGGGCGCGAGCCTGGCGGTGGCCGGGGCGCTGATGCAGGCGCTGACCCGCAACCCGCTGGCATCCCCGGGCCTGTTCGGGGTCAATGCCGGGGCGACCTTTGCGATCATCCTCAGTTCGTCGCTGTTTGCCCTGTCGTCGATGAACCTGTGGCTGTGGTGCGCCTTTATCGGCGCCGCCCTGGCCGGCAGCCTGGTGTGGCTGATCGGCAATCGCGGCCAGGGCAGCCTCAACCCGTTGCGCATCGTGCTCGCCGGGGCGGCGATCAGCGCGCTGTTTTCTGCCTTCAGCCAGGCGTTGCTGGTGGTCAACGAGGAGGGTCTGGACACGGTGCTGTTCTGGCTCGCCGGCTCGCTGTCCGAGCGGGAGCTGGCAACCGCCGCACCGCTGTTGCTCGGGGTGGCGCTGGCTTTGCTCGGCGCCTGGCTGCTGGCGGCGCAGGTCAATGTGCTGAACGCCGGCGAAGCCATCGCCATCGGCCTGGGGCAGCGCACCGGGCGGGTCCGCTGGCTGATGAGCGTGCTGATCGTCGGCCTGGCGGGCAGTGCGGTGGCCCTGGCCGGCAGCATCGGCTTCATCGGCCTGCTGGTGCCGCACATGGTGCGCAAGGGCCTGTCCATCGACCATCGCTGGTTGTTGCCGGGGTGTGCGGTGCTGGGGGCGATCCTGCTGTTGCTGGCCGACACCCTGGGCCGCCTGGTGATCCTGCCGCAGGAGGTGCCGGTGGGGGTAATGACCGCGCTGTTCGGCGCACCGTTCTTCATTTTCCTGGCCCGTCGCGGAGGGCGTTATGAGTAATACCCTGACCCTGCGCCGCGCCGGCTTCTCGCGGCGCATCGACCTGTCGAGCCTGTGGCGGCTCTTGCTGGCGTTGCTGGCAACGGCGTCGGTGATGCTCGGTGCCTTGTCCCTGGGCAAGCTCGAGCTGTCGCCGTTGCAGGTGCTGGAGCTGCTGTGGCACGGCGGCGATCCGCGCCTGGTGTTCATCGTCGAGCAGCTGCGGCTGCCGCGCCTGCTGCTGGCGGCCCTGGTCGGCGCGGCGCTGGCGGTGTCCGGGCTGATCCTGCAGAGCATCGTCCGCAACCCGCTGGCATCCCCCGACCTGCTGGGCATCACCAGCGGCGCCAGCGCGGCGGCGGTGTTGTACTTGTCGTTCTTTTCGCTGGCATGGGGGGCGCGCTTCCTGCCGCTGGCGGCGATGCTCGGCGCCGGGCTGGCGGCCCTGGCCATTTACCTGCTGGCCTGGAAGCAGGGCACCTCGCCGCTGCGCCTGGTGCTGATCGGCGTCGGCGTGTCGGCGCTGCTGACGGCGGTGACCACCTTTGTCCTGGTGTTCAGCCCGCTGACCACCACCTTGTCGGCCTATGTCTGGCTCACCGGCAGTGTCTACGGCGCCAGCTGGCAGGAGCCGCGGGCCCTGGCCGGCTGGCTGCTGGCGGTCTTGCCGCTGCTGGCGTGGCTGGCGCGCCAGGTGCGGGTGCAGCAGCTGGACGACGCCCTGGCCCAGGGCATCGGCGTGCGGGTCCAGTGGCTGCGCGCCGGCCTGCTGCTGGTCAGCGTGGCCCTGGCCGGGGCGGCGGTGGCCTGGGGCGGGGCGATCGCCTTCGTCGGCCTGATCGCCCCGCATATCGCCAAGCGCCTGGTGGCCCCGGGCTTTGCCGGGCAGGCGCTGATGGCGGCGCTGGTCGGCGCCAACCTGATGATGGTGGCCGACCTGATCGGACGTACCCTGTTCCTGCCGCTGGACCTGCCGGCGGGGATCTTCGTCGCGGTGCTGGGTACGCCGTTCTTTCTTTACCTCTTGATCAATCAGCGGCATTAAGGAATTCCCGATGGCCTCGATGGCGACCCATCAACTGACCCTGGGCTATCAGCGCCAGGTGATTATCGACAGCCTCGACCTGCAACTGCCGGCGGGCCAGGTGTCGGTGCTGATCGGCAGCAACGGCTGCGGTAAAAGCACCCTGCTCAAATCCCTGGCGCGGCTGCTCAAGCCGCAGCAGGGTTCGGTGATCCTCAACGGTGCGGACATCCAGCGCAAATCCACCGCGGCGGTGGCCCGGGAGCTGGCGATCCTGCCGCAGATGCCCAGCGCCCCCGAAGGCATCAGCGTGCGCCAGTTGGTGGCGTTGGGGCGTTACCCCTATCAGAACTGGATGCAGCAATGGTCGGCGCAGGATGAAGCCATGGTCGAGCGCGCGCTGCTGCAGACCGGTGTCATCGAGCTGGCGGAGCGGCCGGTGGACGCCTTGTCCGGCGGCCAGCGTCAGCGGGTGTGGATCGCCATGACCCTGGCCCAGGACACCGAACTCGTGCTGCTGGACGAGCCCACCACCTTTCTCGACCTGGCGCACCAGATCGAGGTGCTGGACCTGTTGCGCGAACTCAATCGCCAGGAGGGCAAGACCATCGTCATGGTCCTGCACGACCTCAACCTGGCCTGCCGCTACGCCGACCATATGGTGGCGGTGCACCAGCGCACCGCGTTCGCCCAGGGCCGGCCGGCGGATATCCTCACTGAAGCCCTGGTGAAGCAAGTGTTCGACCTCAATTGCCGGATCATCGAGGACCCGTTCTTCGGCACGCCGCTGTGCATTCCCTTCGGCCGGGAGCTGCCGCAATGAGCTTGCAGGCCGCCTTCGACCCGGCGGACTGGGCGGTGCTCAGCGGGGCGCTGCGCCTGAAACCCATGGCCCAGCGCGACCGGCAACGCTCCCACAGCGCCCGGGCCTTGCTCGACGACCAGGCCTGCAGTGAACTGCTCGACCAGCTGGGGCCGGTGATCGGTTCGCCGACCCGGGGAATCACCGCCTCGCTGCTGGCCAAGCGTTTTTCCTTCCTGGCCACCGGCGCCTGCCTGTACGCCATGTCGGTGTGCGACCAGGGCCTGTTGTTGTCCCTGGACGACTGCGTGATCGAGTACGGCCATGACGACGGGTTGTGGACCTCGTCCATGCCCCTGGCAGACCGGGCGCCCCAGGGTTATGCGGCGGGCGAGCGCGAAGCCTGGCGCGCGTCCATAGTCGAGGCGTTGTTCGCCGGGCTGCTGGCACCGCTGTGGCAGACCTTCAACCGGGTCAGCGGGATTTCCCGGCGCATCCTCTGGGAAAACACCGCGGTGCGGGTCTATTCGCTGTATGAAAAACGCATGAGCAAGGTCGAAGACCCACAGGTGCGCCAGCGTCATGCGGCGGACTTCGACTGGCTGCTGCACGGGGCCGAGCCACAGCTCTTCGGCCTGGACTACAACCCGCTGCAGCACTTCCGTCGCCCGCCGACGGTGCTGGAGGAGGGCAAGAGCATCCGTTTTCGCCGCACCTGCTGCTTCTACTACGAGGCCACCGATCCCGCCGAATACTGTTCCACCTGCCCGCTGCTGCGCCCGAGGAAATGCCGATGATCGCACCCCGCCAACACCATGCCAGCGCTGCCTTGCTCGAACGTTACCGGGGGATCTCGGCCTCGACCCTCGGGCATTTCGGCGATAGCGGCTACCTGCGCGGCATCCGCCCGCTGTTCGACGGCCTGCGGCTGCTCGGCAATGTGGTCACGGCCAGGGTCTTCGTCCCGGACGGCAGCATCCTGCGCGATGCCCTGCTGCTGGCCGAGCCGGGGGATGTGCTGGCGATCGAATGCGTGGGGGACCCGGAGTGCGCCTGCTGGGGCGAACTGCGGACCCTGGCCGGGCTGATCAAGGGCCTGGCCGGGGTGGTGGTGGAGGGCGCGGTCACCGACGTCGCCGCCTTGCGCGAGCATCGCCTGCCGCTGTTCAGCCGCGGGGTCAGCGCCTACACCACCCGGGGCATCGGCCAGCAGGGGGAGGTCAACGGTCCGGTGCGGATCGCCGGGGTCACGGTCCGGCCGGGGGATATCGCCCTGGGCGACGACGATGGGGTGTTTATCCTCGACGCTCAGCGGGCCGAGGCGCTGCTCCCGGAGTTGCTGGCCAAGGAGACGCAGGACCGCGAGCGCCGCGCGGCGTTTATCCAGCGGCTGGCGGTGCGGGACTGACAGCGCTGCGCTGCACTTTTATAAAGCGCGGTGGCAGGGGGCTTGCACCAGGCTAAGGCGCTTGGCCCCGCGCAGCAGCGCGGGGCGGGAACTTGCGCAAGGCTCTGCAGGCCGCGCCGGGCGGCGCTTTCAGCCTGATCGCCGAGCCTTGGCACAAAGGCTGCAATAGCCCCGGCAAGGCCCAGCGCGCATGCCGCGACCTGGGCAGCCCTCTCGGTCAACGACGATCGAATGGCCGGCAGGCCGGGGGCATATAACAGACGAACAGGCAAAGGCGCCTGGAACCGCAAGGTTTCAGGCGCTTTTTTTTGCTTAAAAAACCGTGATTGGCTTGGGTCGGGTGCTATTTATGAATGCCATTGTTGCCCCTTTGAACACACACAAAACCCTGATCGTGATCGGCAACGGCATGGTCGGGCATCACTGCGTCGAACAGCTGGTGGCCCGCGGCGCCCTGGAACAGTACCGCCTGCATGTCTTCAGCGCAGAACCGATGCGCGCTTACGACCGGGTGCACCTGTCCGAGTATTTCACCGGCCGCGACGCCGAATCCCTGGCCCTGGGCGAGGCCGCTCTGTACCAGACCCCGGGCCTGACCCTGCACCTGGGGGTGGCGGTGTTGCGGATCGACCGGGTCAACCGCCAGGTGTTCACCGCCGCGGGCCCCGTGCACTACGACAAGCTGGTGCTGGCCACCGGTTCCTATCCTTTCGTGCCGCCGATCGAGGGCGCCGAGGGCGACTCGCGCCTGGTGTACCGCACCCTGGAAGACCTCGACGCGATCCGCGCTGCGGCCGGCAATGCCCGCCGTGGCGTGGTGGTGGGCGGCGGGCTGCTGGGCCTGGAGGCGGCCAACGCCTTGAAGAGCCTGGGCCTGGAAGCCCATGTGGTGGAGTTCGCCCCGCGGCTGATGCCGGTGCAGCTGGACGAGCAGGGCGGGCGCGCCCTGAAGGCGCGGATCGAAGCCCTGGGCGTCGGTGTGCACCTGGGCAAGGGTACCCAGTCGATCGGTGCCGGCGAGCAGTACCGCTATCGGATGAACTTCGCCGGCGACGACTTCCTGGAAACCGACCTGATCGTGTTTTCCGCCGGGATCCGCGCCCAGGACGCCCTGGCCCGCGACTGCGCGCTGGAGATCGGCCCGCGGGGCGGGGTGGCGGTGGACCACCAGTGCCTGAGCTGCGACCCGCACATCTATGCCATCGGCGAGTGCGCCAGCTGGAACGGCAGCATCTTCGGCCTGGTGGCCCCGGGTTACCAGATGGCCCGCAGCGTCGCCGCACAACTGTGCGGCGAGCCCGCCGAGCCCTTCATGGGCGCAGACATGTCGACCAAGCTCAAGCTGCTGGGGGTGGATGTCGGCTCCATCGGCGACGCCCAGGGCCTGACCCCGGGCGCCCGCAGCTACCAGTTCATCGACGAGGCCACGGCCAGTTACCGGCGGCTGGTGGTGGACGCCAGCGGCAAACGGGTGCTGGGCGCGGTGCTGGTGGGTGACAACAGCTACTACGACACCCTGCTGCAATACCTGCAGAACGGCATCGCCTTGCCCGCCGAACCGGCCGGTCTGATCCTGCCGTCCAGCGCCGGTGCG
>NZ_JBNNVU010000030.1:0-61689 GCF_050280705.1 Pseudomonas sp. NPDC089530
CATGTTGACCTCTTGCGGCATCCAGTGGTTGGCGCAGCCGTCCAGGTACTTCTGCCAGGCCCAGTCGTATTTGAATGGCACCAGCTGGTTGAGTTCGGGCCCAGCAGTACTCGTACATGAACAAGACGTTCGACACCAAGCCGATCGACGAGCACGACAGCAAGAGCGGCCACTCCTTCGTCTTCGAGCCGATCTTCACCAGCGGCATCTGCGTACTGCCGAATATCTCCGACCACCGCAGCGAAATGTCCGAGGCCTTGCACATCAACGCCGGACGCCTGCTGTGCAAATACCTGTCGGAAGAATGGGACTTCTCCTACAACTTCGATAACGAAGACAGCAGCGAAGCCAGCGTGATGGGGCGCATCCGCCCGTGGAACGCGATGATGCTGATCTCCAACGACATCATGCGCTATGCCGAAGAGAACGATGACGGCAACATCCAGAACATCGATGTCAACGCCATGGAGAAGCACGCCAACCAGTACATCTCCCAGCAGATCTTCAACATCCTGACCGCCCAGGCGGTGACCACCGACTACGACCAGAACTACTTCCGGCGCGCCGGCATCGACATCGGCGAAACCATCCGCCTGGATGCCAACGACCTGTTCATGAGCCTGGCCGGCCCGGTGGCGATCGCCTATGCCGAGTCCGTGGTCCAGGAAACCCCGGTGCCGACCGGCGACAAGTTCAAGGTGTTCGAGAAAGAGCCGCAGCGCCTGAACATCGACGACCTGTTCTTCCGCTCCATCGACCTGCCGCACTTCAACAAGGTGACCCAGGCCATCGAGGGCATCAGCCTGCTGCCGATCGAGTCCAAGCGTTATCGCGCGGCGCTGGAGCAATACAAGGCGTCCGGCTACGACGCGGCGGCCCTGCACGACCTGCACTTCTTCAAGAACTGCTCGTCGGTGGTGTCGATCGTATCCTTGCCCAAGGACTACAAGCTGTCGTACATGGACCTGAACCGGCTCAAGACCCACCTCAACAGCCTGTTCCCCAACACCACCCTCAAGCGTTACGCGTTGGTGATCGGCGCCTCGGCCAACCTCTCGCTGACGACCCTGATCGCCAAGAGCCCGTGCCTGTCGGACGACTTCCTGACCCTGATCGTGGCCTTCATCAAGCGTTGCTTCGCCCGCAACCCGTATCGCTTCGACGAGACCCTGGACAACTCGATCCTGGATTTCATCATCAGCGAACAGTTCGATGAAAACCGTATCGACGACCTGCTCAACGAGTTCGAGAACCCGGCGAAGATCCTCGACACCAACTGGTACGCGATCAAGCCGATGTACGAGAAGAAGTACCGCGAGCTGATCAACGACAAAGACAAGTTCGTCTCGATCAACGACATCCGCCTGTCCCGGGATTGCGTGAAGAAGGCCATCAAGTACCTGCGCGAGATCTACCGTCACCGCATCGGCAAGACCAAGGTCATCTCGCTGAACAACCACACCGGCAAGACGGCCTACTGACTGACGCCTCCCCACCCTGTAGGAGCAGCCGGTCGACGCTCGATTGCTCGCGATGGCGTCCTGCCAGTCGACATCACCTGACAGTGATACCGCTATCGCGCGCAAGCTGCGCTCCTACAGGGGGAATGATGCAATCCCCCCGGAAACAATCAGGCAGCCCTCAGGCTGCCTTGGCAACTGTTCCCATTCCGCTTACGTCACCGTCAACCTGGGGCCTTTCTCTACGGCACCTTGCCATTAGCCTTTTCGCGGTTACTCGGCTACACACTTTGGCCCGGAAAAACCAGGCACCCTTTTGGTGCTCAGGCCTCGTGGCGTGCCCTTTCCTGGACCAGAATCCACGGCGAAACCACCACCGCCCAGAGCAACGGATCACGTTCCACCAGATCCTGCGCCCGCGTCGCAGACAGCTTGCCCACCTTCTCCGCGGCCAGCCAGGCAGAGACTTTTCCGGCCTGGTTATCAGCCATTGCCTCGGCCGCTTCGATCAAATCCAGGCCGGCGTCGACCCACAATAGGGCACCCTTGGCGAAGAACGGCTCCAACTCCTTCCAGGTAATAGATGCGGTTTCACCAAGCAGCTTGGCATAGAGGGTGCTAGGTTCTTGAGTCATGGGCCTGTCCCGAAAAGAAAACCGCGCAATGATAACGTCGGTGCTCTGGCAGACAAACCCGGTTGCAATTGAGTCAACGATAGAGAAGCGCAGGAGAGCCAAGGATTGCTCGCGAAGTACGATCAAACCCCCGCCGCAATTCTGTCTTTTTCTTTCAATAAAGCGACACCGCCTGATTTTGCCCCCTGGCGCCAGCTTCCCAGGCTGACAATCGCCGCTCTACACTGTACCGGTACAGTTGCCGGGGGCATTTCCGGGGGTATCCAAGAGATATCTGACCCGGTTCTGCTGCTACGGCGCCAGGACTATAAAAATTACAACAGTAAGAGTGGAGCACTATGAATAAGGCTACTAAGCAGATTTCCAAACTGTTTGCCGCTATGGTTCTGGCCGGAGCCGCCAGCCATTCGTTCGCAGCTGACACCATCAAGATCGGCATCGCCGGCCCCAAGACCGGCCCTGTGACCCAGTACGGCGACATGCAGTTCACCGGCGCCAAAATGGCCATCGAGCAGATCAATGCCAAGGGCGGTGTCGACGGCAAGATGCTCGAAGCCAAGGAATACGACGACGCGTGCGACCCTAAACAAGCCGTGGCCGTCGCCAACAAAGTGGTCAACGACGGCGTCAAGTTCGTGGTCGGTCACCTCTGCTCCAGCTCCACTCAGCCAGCGTCCGATATCTATGAAGACGAAGGCGTGATCATGATCACCCCAGCCGCCACCAGCCCGGACATCACCACCCGCGGCTACAAGATGGTATTCCGTACCATCGGCCTGGACAGCGCCCAGGGCCCTGCCGCCGGCAACTACATCGCCGACCACGTGAAGCCGAAAATCGTTGCCGTGCTGCACGACAAGCAACAATACGGCGAAGGCATCGCCACCGCGGTGAAGAAAACCCTCGAAGGCAAAGGCGTCAAGGTTGCCGTGTTCGAAGGCCTCAACGCCGGCGACAAGGACTTCTCCTCGATCATCCAGAAACTCAAGCAAGCCAACGTCGACTTCGTCTACTACGGCGGCTATCACCCGGAACTGGGCCTGATCCTGCGCCAATCCAAGGAAAAAGGCCTGAACGCCAAGTACATGGGGCCGGAAGGCGTCGGCAACGACTCCATCTCGCAGATCGCCCAGGACGCTTCCGAAGGCCTGCTGGTGACCTTGCCGAAGTCCTTCGACCAGGACCCGGCCAACAAGGCGCTGGTTGACGCGTTCACCGCCAAGAAGCAGGACCCGAGCGGCCCGTTCGTGTTCCCGGCCTACTCCGCAGTCGAAGTGATCGCCGAAGGCATCAAGGCCGCGAAGAGCGAAGACACCGCCAAGGTGGCCGAAGCCATCCACAAAGGCACCTTCAAGACGCCGACCGGCGACCTGTCGTTCGACGAGAAGGGCGACCTGAAGAACTTCAAGTTCGTGGTCTACCAGTGGCACTTCGGCAAACCTAAAACCGAAGTTTCCCCTCAGTAAGCCCGGTCTGAAAAACCATGAAGCCCACTGTGCAAGCAGTGGGCTTTGTTTTACGAGGTTTATGGGCCTGGCCCCCGCGATCCGGGAGCAGGTTCACCTGAAAATCTTAAAACCGTCACCAGCGGTTCGCTGGCAAACGCTCGTGTCCAAGTGGCCAAAGACCACCGCACCGAGCCGGAACATGACTCCACCAGTGAAATGCGTATCAGGTTTTTAGGAGCGTTGTAATGCCTGAGATCTATCACTTCTTCCAACAGCTGGTTAATGGCCTGACCATTGGCAGCACCTATGCCTTGATAGCCATTGGCTACACAATGGTTTACGGCATCATTGGAATGATTAACTTCGCCCATGGCGAGGTCTACATGATCGGTTCCTACGTGGCCTTCATCGTCCTTGCCGGACTGGCCATGCTGGGTATCCATTCTCTGCCGCTGTTGATGACCGCCGCCTTCCTGGCGACCATCGTTGTCACCAGTGCCTACGGCTACAGTATCGAACGGATCGCCTACCGCCCCCTGCGGGGCAGTAACCGCCTGATCCCGCTGATCTCGGCCATCGGCATGTCGATCTTCCTGCAAAACACCGTGCTGCTCTCGCAGGACTCCAAGGACAAATCGATCCCCAACCTGATTCCGGGCAGCTTCAGCTTCGGTCCGGGCGGCGCACAGGAAGTGCTGGTCTCCTACATGCAGATCCTGGTGTTCGTGGTGACCCTGGTCGTGATGCTCGGCCTCACCCTGTTCATCTCGCGCTCCCGCCTGGGACGTGCCTGCCGGGCCTGTGCCGAAGACATCAAGATGGCCAACCTGCTGGGCATCAACACCAACAACATCATCGCCCTGACCTTCGTCATCGGTGCCGCCCTGGCGGCCGTGGCGGCTGTGCTGCTGAGCATGCAGTACGGCGTGATCAACCCGAACGCCGGATTCCTGGTGGGCCTCAAGGCCTTTACCGCGGCGGTTCTGGGCGGCATCGGCAGCATTCCGGGCGCCATGCTCGGTGGCCTGGTGCTGGGGGTGGCCGAGGCATTCGGCGCCGATATCTTTGGTGACCAGTACAAGGACGTGGTGGCTTTCGGCCTCCTGGTCCTGGTGTTGTTGTTCCGGCCAACCGGCCTGCTGGGCCGTCCGGAGGTTGAGAAAGTATGACTAGGAATCTTAAACAGGCGTTTTTCAGCGCCCTGCTGGTTTGGGCTGTGGCGTACCCCGTCCTCGGCCTGAAACTGTCCATCGCCGGCATCAACCTCGAAGTGCAGGGGGCCACTACCTCCACGCTGATCATCATCGCCGCGTGCTCGGTGCTGATGTTCCTGCGCGTGCTGTTCGACCGCCAATACACGGCCGTCATGGGTTCCATGCCCAAAGGCAAGTTGATCCCGGCCAGCGCAAGCCACTTCCTGACCCTGCCCAGCACCCAGCGCTGGGTCATCATGGGCCTGATCGTCGTCGCCCTGGTATGGCCGTTCTTCGGCTCCCGCGGCGCGGTGGATATCGCCACGCTGATCCTGATCTATGTGCTGCTCGGCCTGGGCCTGAACATCGTGGTCGGCCTGGCGGGTCTGCTGGACCTGGGCTATGTCGGTTTCTACGCGGTGGGCGCCTACAGCTATGCGCTGCTGTCGCACTACTACGGCCTGAGCTTCTGGATCTGCCTGCCGATCGCCGGCCTGATGGCGGCGACGTTCGGCTTCCTGCTGGGCTTCCCGGTACTGCGCCTGCGCGGCGACTATCTGGCGATCGTGACCCTGGGCTTCGGGGAAATCATCCGTCTGTTCCTGCGTAACCTGACAGGCCTCACCGGCGGCCCGAACGGCATCAGCAACATCCCCAAACCGACGCTGTTCGGCCTGAGCTTCGACAGGACGGCCGCCGAAGGCATGCAGACCTTCCACGAGTTCTTCGGCCTGACCTACAACCCAGTCAGCAAGGTGGTTTTCCTCTATCTGGTGGCCTTGTTGCTGGCGCTGTTCGCCCTGTTCGTGATCAACCGTCTGCTGCGCATGCCGATCGGCCGGGCCTGGGAAGCCTTGCGCGAAGACGAGATCGCCTGCCGTGCCCTGGGCCTGAACCCGACCGTGATCAAGCTGTCGGCCTTCACCCTGGGCGCCTGCTTCGCCGGTTTCGCCGGCAGCTTCTTCGCCGCGCGCCAGGGCCTGGTGACACCGGAGTCGTTCACCTTCATCGAGTCGGCCACCATCCTCGCCATCGTGGTCCTGGGCGGCATGGGTTCGCAGCTGGGCGTGGTCCTCGCGGCGATCGTGATGATCCTGCTGCCCGAGCTGATGCGCGACTTCAGCGAATACCGCATGTTGATGTTCGGCGCCCTGATGGTGCTGATGATGATCTGGCGTCCACAAGGCCTGCTGCCCATGCAACGTCCTCACATGGAGCTGCGCAAATGAGCAGAGAAATCCTCAAAGTCGATGGCCTGAGCATGCGCTTCGGCGGCCTGCTGGCGGTCAATAACGTCGCCCTGAGCGTGAAAGAGAAACAGGTGGTGTCGATGATCGGCCCTAACGGCGCCGGCAAGACCACCGTGTTCAACTGCCTGACCGGGTTCTACCAGCCCACCGCCGGCAGCATCCAGCTCAACGGCGAAGCGATCCAGGGCCTGCCCGGCCACAAGATCGCCGGTAAAGGCGTGGTGCGGACCTTCCAGAACGTGCGGTTGTTCAAGGAAATGACCGCGGTCGAGAACCTGCTGATCGCCCAGCACCGTCACCTGAACACCAACTTCCTGGCCGGCCTGTTCAAGACTCCGTCGTTCCGCAAGAGCGAGCGCGAGGCCATGGAGTACGCCGAGTTCTGGCTCGACAAAGTCAACCTCAAGGAGTTCGCCAACCGTCCGGCCGGCACCCTGGCCTATGGTCAGCAACGCCGCCTGGAAATCGCCCGCTGCATGATGACCCGTCCGCGGATCCTCATGCTCGACGAACCGGCCGCCGGCCTCAACCCGCGGGAAACCGACGACCTCAAGGCGCTGATCGGCACCCTGCGCGAAGAGCATGACGTGACCGTGCTGCTGATCGAACACGACATGAAACTGGTCATGAGCATCTCCGACCACATTTTCGTGATCAACCAGGGCACGCCCCTGGCCAACGGCACGCCGCAACAGATCCGGGATAACCCGGAAGTGATCAAAGCCTACCTGGGGGAAGCGTAAATGCTGCAGTTCGAAAACGTTTCCACCTTCTACGGCAAGATCCAGGCGCTGCACAGCGTCAACGTCGAAGTCCGCCAGGGCGAGATCGTCACCCTGATCGGGGCCAACGGCGCCGGCAAGTCCACCCTGCTGATGACCCTCTGCGGTTCGCCGCAAGCCCATAGCGGCAGCATTCGCTACATGGGCGAAGAACTGGTCGGCCAGGACTCCGCGCGGATCATGCGCAAAAGCATCGCCGTGGTCCCGGAAGGCCGTCGGGTATTCGCCCGGCTGACCGTGGAAGAAAACCTCTCCATGGGCGGTTTCTTCACCGACAAGGGCGATTACCAGGAGCAGATGGACAAGGTCCTGGGCCTGTTCCCGCGCCTCAAGGAGCGCTTCAACCAGCGCGGCGGCACCATGTCCGGCGGCGAACAGCAGATGCTCGCCATCGGCCGGGCGCTGATGAGCAAGCCCAAGCTGTTGCTGCTCGACGAGCCGTCCCTGGGCCTGGCGCCGATCATCATCCAGCAGATCTTCGACATCATCGAACAACTGCGCCGCGACGGCGTGACGGTGTTCCTGGTGGAGCAGAACGCCAACCAGGCGCTGAAGATCGCCGACCGGGCCTATGTCCTGGAAAACGGCCGGGTGGTGATGCAAGGCACCGGCGAAGCCCTGCTGACCGACCCCAAGGTGCGCGAAGCCTATCTGGGCGGCTGAGCCCTGCTGCAAAACAGAACGGCCCTTCGGGGCCGTTTTTTTTTGCCTTGCCAAACCGGAGCACTCGGGGCGCCGCCAGAGCCTGTCGCGGGCAAGCCTCGCTCCTACAGGTCCGTGTGCGCCGTGCTTTTGTAGGAGCCAGGCGTGCCGGCGATACAGGCGCCACGGTCCCCCCCCTGAATATTTTTTAGCGCTCGTTGTAACGAATCCTCGCGACCTTTCTCTAGAGGGGTAAGCAGGCACACATGCCTGCCTTCCCACTACCTTTTCTGGAGAAACACCATGACCGCTACCACTCGCACCCTGTCCGCCGCTGCCCTGGCCCTGGCTTTCGGCTCGGCCCTGAGCATCGCCGCCCTGCCGGCCACCGCCCAGGCCGCCGGCGACATGGAGAAATGCTTTGGCGTCGCCATGAAGGGCAAGAACGACTGCGCCGCCGGTGCGGGCACCACCTGTGCCGGTACCTCCAAGGTCGACCACCAGGCCAACTCCTGGAAACTGGTGCCTAAAGGCACTTGCGAGAAGACCGCCAGCAGCACCTCGCCGACCGGCTTCGGTCAACTCGAAGCCTACAAAGCCAAGTCGTAATCCGCCGTCCGCCTGAGTGTCGATGATGAACATTGCCCTGCAACCGCCACTGCGTCCCGCCGCTCAGGCGACCGCCTCCAGCCTGCCGCGCCGCGCCGGGCTGGGCCTCAAGACCGAGCACTTTCGCGAGGTCCTGAGGGAACAGCCCGACATCGGTTTCTTCGAAGTCCATGCAGAAAACTACATGGTCGCGGGCGGGCCGTTCCACCACTACCTGGGGTTGATCCGCGAACAATACCCGCTGTCGCTGCACGGCGTCGGCCTGTCGATTGGCGCCGAAGGTCCATTGGACCTGGCGCACCTGAAACGCCTGGCCACACTGATCGAACGCTATCAACCCCAATCCTTTTCCGAACACCTGGCCTGGTCCAGCCACGGCCCGGTGTTTCTCAATGACTTGCTGCCCCTGGCCTATGACCGGCCGACCCTGGACCGGGTCTGTGCGCACATCGACCAGGTACAGGAGCACCTGCGCCGGCCCATGCTGCTGGAGAACCCGGCGACCTACCTGGAGTCTCGCCGCTCCAGCATGGACGAGGCCGAATTCATCCGCGAGGCGATACGCCGCACCGGCTGCGGCCTGTTGCTGGACGTGAACAACGTCTACGTGTCGTGCATCAACCACCGCCGCGATCCGCTGGCTTATGTCGATGCCCTGCCGCTGCAGGCGGTGGGCGAGATCCACCTGGCCGGCTTTGCCGAGGACAGCGACGACCTGGGCGACCGGCTGCTGATCGACGATCACGGCGCGCCGATCGACAACGCCGTGTGGGCGCTGTACCTGCGGCTGCTGGAACGCATCGGACCGACCGCGACCCTGATCGAGCGCGACAACCAGGTGCCGACGTTTGCCGTGCTGCAGGCCGAGGCGCGCCAGGCCGACGAACTGCTGCAATACGCGAGGAGACCGGCATGAGTCCCCAGACAGCCTTCGCCAACGCCCTGCTCGACCCCGACCAGCCCTGCCCCGCGGACCTGTACTGCGCCAACGGTGCCGATCCGGCGAGCCGCTTCGCGGTGTACCGCAACAACGTGCAAAGTTCGCTGGTCAATGCCCTGGCCGAGGCTTATCCGGTGGTGGCGCAATTGGTCGGCGAAGAGTTCTTTCGAGCCATGGCCGCGCTCTACGTCAGGGCGTTCCCGCCCCGCAGCGCCCTGCTCAATGACTATGGCCATGACTTCGCCGACTTTATCGCCGGCTTCGCCCCCGCCGCCAGCCTGCCTTACCTGGCGGATGTCGCGCGCCTGGAACGCCTGCGGGTCAGCGCCTATCACGCGGCCGACGCGAGCCCGGTACAAACGGCGCAGATCGTCGCGGCCATGGCCGCGCCCGCGACCCTGGGGCAATTGCGCCTGCAACTGCACCCCTCGCTCGACACCCTGGATTCGGCTTATCCGGTGGTCGCGCTATGGGCCGCCCACCAGGGCGATGGCGACTTGTCGAGTATCGACCTGCATCGACCGCAAAACGCCCTGGTACTGCGTAATCGCCTGGAGGTCGAGGTGTTCGCCATCGACGCCGGGGCCGCCCACTTCATCCACTGCCTGCGACATTCACAGCCGCTACGAGCCGCCGCGACCGGGGCCCTGGCGCTCGGCCAGGGATTCGATCCGATCCAGAGCCTGGCGCTGTTGATCCGTTGCGGCGCTATCACTGCCCTGCTTCCACATTCCGAGAACTGAACATGGACACCCACTGCCCGCACCACAACCCGCTCGCCCGCCCAGTCAACCGACTTATCCAGCTGCTGGGGGGCATTCCCCATAGCCTGATCGCCTTCATCGCGCGCTTCTCCATCGCCGCGGTGTTCTGGAAATCCGGCCAGACCAAGGTCGAGGGCCTGGCCATCGACCTGTTCTCCGGGACTTTCGAACTCGGCGCGCCACACCTGGCCGACTCGACCATTCCCTTGTTCCAGAGCGAGTACCCGCTGCCGCTGCTCTCCCCGGAACTGGCCGCGCACCTGGCAGCCTTCGCCGAGCATTTTTTCCCGGTCCTGCTGCTGATCGGTTTCGCCACGCGCTTCTCGGCCCTGGCGCTGCTGGGCATGACCCTGACCATCCAGCTCTTCGTCTACCCCGATGCCTACCCGACCCACGGCACCTGGGCGGCGGTCCTGCTGTACCTGATGGCCCGCGGCCCCGGCGCCCTGTCCATCGACCAACTGATCGCCCGCCGCTACCGCTGATCCTCACCCGTCTTCCGTAGGAGCGAAGCTTGCTCGCGATCGCCACGCCGCGGACTGTCTGGAGCACCGCGTTATCGTTCATCGCGAACAAGCTTCGCTCCTACAGGTTCTGCGGTTACAGGCGGTCCAGCGCTTCGCCGCTGCGCCTGAACCAGTCGATCAGGTAGTCGGCCAGGACCTGGGTGCGCCGGGGCAGCCCGCCCTGATAGGGGTGCACCAGGTACATCGGCATGCTGCGGGTCTGGTAGTCGCGCAACAGCCAGCGCAGACGCCCTTCGGCCAATTCCTCCTGCAACAGGTAGGACGGCAGCCGGGCGATCCCGGCCCCCAGCAGCGCGGCCTTTTTCAGCAGGCTGTAGTGATTGCTGGCGAACACCCCGGAAACCCGCACCCGCGACAATTCGTGCTGCTGGTGATACAGCCATTCCTCGCGGCCGCTGTAATGGCTGTTGAGCAGGCAGCGATGCTCGGCCAGATCCCTAGGCGCCAGCGGCTCGCCATGCTGCTCCAGGTAAACCGGACTGGCGCAGGTCACCTCGTGCCAGGCCAGCAGCGGCCTGGCCACCAGCCGTTGGTCATTGGCCACTTCCGAACGGATCCCCAGGTCGAAACCGTCCCGTATCAGGTCGCGGTAGTTGTTGTTCAGCTCCAGCTCGATCTGCACTTCGGGGTATTGCTGGGAAAACGCCAGCAACAGCCCCTCGAAAAAGGTCTCCCCCAGGGACACCGGCACCGTCAGCCGCACCGGCCCGGCCATCTCGTCCTTGAGCCGCGCCAGCGCCTGGCGCGCCCGCTCCACCTGGGCCAGCAGCGCCTGGGCCTGGGGTAACAAGGCAGCCCCCGCCGCGGTCAGGCTCAGCCGGCGTGTGGTGCGTTGCAACAACAGGACCGAGAACTGCGCCTCCAATGCGCTGATGCGCTTGGACAATTGCCCCTTGCTGCAGCCCAATTGCTGGGCGGCCAGAGTGAAACTGCCGGCCTCGATCAGCACGGCGAAAGCCGCCAGGTCATCCATCTCGCTCATGGATTGTTTCCATTTGAAAACCAAAGGTTGCCCATTAGCGCGCTAATCAACAGGAAAAACCAGCACTAGACTGCAACCTCACTCACCCCACACGAGGAACCGCAGCATGAAAATCCTTCTGATCGGCGCCAACGGCATCGTAGGCTCGGCCGTAGACCAGGAACTGTCGCAACGCCACGAGATCATCCGCATCGGCCGCACCAGCGGCGAGTATCAGGTGGATATCAGCGACAGCGCCTCGATCCGCGCCCTGTTCGAGAAAACCGGCCAGTTCGATGCGCTGGTCTGCGCCGCGGGCAATGTCATTTTCGCGCCGCTGGGCGAGATGGACGAACAGCACTTCGCCCTGGGCCTGCAGGACAAGCTGATGGGCCAGGTCAACCTGCTGCTGATCGGCCGCGAGTTCGCCAACGACGGCGCGTCGTTCACCTTCACCTCCGGCATCCTCAGCCGCGACCCGATCCGCAGCGGCGCCTCGGCGGCCCTGGTCAACGGCGCCATCGACAGCTTTGTCCGCGCCGCGGCCATCGAACTGCCCCGCGGCCTGCGCGTGAACTCGGTGAGCCCCACCGTGCTCGTGGAAGCCATGGACAGTTACGCCCCGTATTTCCGCGGCTACAAACCGGTCCCCGGCGCCGACGTGGCGCTGGCCTACGCCAAGAGCGTGGAAGGCCTGCAGACCGGCCAGACCTACATCGTCGGCTGACCCCGTGCTTGTGTAGGAGCGAAGCTTGCTCGCGATGGCGGTTCGCCAGGCACACCGTGGCACCCGGATCGCCGGCAAGCCTGGCTCCTGCGCAAGCGCGATTGGATCCGGGGTTGTGATGAAGGGCCGGGCTGCGTAACGTGGCGGCACTTGATTGGAGACCCGACGATGCGTGCCGCCCGTTCCCTTGTTTGTATTGCCCTGCTCCCCCTGTTTGCCGGTTGCCAGATGCTGTCGATGTTCGACGGCCAGTCCGGGGCCTCGTCCCAGGCCGGCCAGACCCGCATGCAGGGCACGCTGACCGCCGCCAACGGCCAGCTGCTGTTCCAACCCTGCGTCGGCGAACAGCGTTACGTGGTCAAGGACAACGGCGGCACCAGCATCCTGCAGGAAGCCGCCACGCTGGCGGAACAACAAGGCACGCTGTTCGCCGACCTGCGCGGGCACTTCTCCCCGAGCAAGGCCGGCGGCGCCGACAGCGAAGTAGCGCTGAGCCAGCTGTATCGGGTCGAGCGCTCGAGCAATGCCTGCAACGATCCCGACTTCCCGCGCCTGATCCTGCGGGCCAACGGCAAGGCCCCGGACTGGAAGGTCGACGTCAGCGCCAAGGGCATGCGCATCGAACGCGCCGGCCAGCCGGCGCTGGCGCTGCCCTACCTGGAAGAACAACTGGGCGACGGCCGCTTCAACCTCAGCAGCGAAGCCAACAACCGCCACGTCGAACTCTGGGTCGCCCCGCAGCGCTGCGTGGACAGCCAGACCGGCAGCGTGCAGCACCTGAGCGCCGAACTGCGGGTCGATGGCCAGGTCCAGCGCGGTTGCGCCTACTTCGGTGGCTCGCGTAGCGACTGAGGCGACGGACGACCGTTTTAACCTCACGGGGTCCGGGCTTTGCGGCTTATAATCGCCGGTTTGTAAAACCGCCCTGACGCATTGGTGCGTCCCGCGAACCGGACCCTGTCATGTTACGAATCACCGAACTCAAGCTGCCGCTCGACCATCCCGATGAAGACCTGCGCCCTGCCATCCTGCAGCGCCTGGGTATCGCCAGCGATGACCTGCTCGACTTCACCCTGTTCAAGCGCAGCTACGACGCGCGCAAGAAATCGTCCGAGCTGTACTTCATCTACACCCTCGACCTGAACGTTCGCGACGAGGCCAAGCTACTGCACAAGTTCGCCGACGACCGTAACGTCAACCCGGCGCCGGATGTCAGCTATAAGTTCGTCGGCCAGGCGCCCGCCGCCCTGGAGCAGCGCCCGATCGTGGTCGGCTTCGGCCCCTGCGGGATTTTCGCCGGCCTGGTGCTGGCGCAGATGGGCTTCAAGCCGATCATCCTCGAACGCGGCAAGGAAGTGCGCCAGCGCACCAAGGACACCTGGGGCCTGTGGCGCAAAAGCGTGCTCAACCCGGAATCCAACGTGCAGTTCGGCGAAGGCGGCGCGGGGACCTTCTCCGACGGCAAGCTGTACAGCCAGATCAAGGACCCGAAGCACCACGGCCGCAAGGTCCTGCAAGAGTTCGTCAAGGCCGGCGCGCCGGAAGAGATCCTCTACGTCAGCAAGCCGCACATCGGTACCTTCCGCCTGACCGGCGTGGTCGAGAACATGCGCCAGCAGATCATCGAGCTGGGCGGTGAAGTGCGCTTCGAGCAACGGGTGACCGACGTGCTGATCGAAGACGGCCAGCTTACCGGCGTGGAACTCAACAGCGGCGAACAGCTGCACTCGAAACACGTGGTCCTGGCCCTCGGCCACAGCGCCCGCGACACCTTCCGCATGCTCCACGGCCGTGGCGTGTACATGGAAGCCAAGCCGTTCTCCGTGGGCTTCCGTATCGAACACCCGCAATCGCTGATCGACAGCGCCCGCCTGGGCAAGTACGCCGGCCACCCGAAACTCGGCGCGGCCGACTACAAGCTGGTACACCACGCGAAGAACGGCCGTTCGGTCTACAGCTTCTGCATGTGCCCGGGCGGCACCGTGGTGGCGGCGACCTCCGAGCCGAACCGGGTGGTCACCAACGGCATGAGCCAGTACTCGCGTAACGAGCGCAACGCCAACTCCGGCATCGTGGTCGGCATCACCCCGGAAGTGGATTACCCGGGCGGCCCGCTGGCCGGTATCGAACTGCAGGAGCGCCTGGAGTCCCACGCCTTCGTCCTCGGCGGCAGCAACTACGAAGCCCCGGCGCAGCTGGTGGGCGACTTTATCGCCGGCAAGCCGTCTACCGCCCTGGGCAGCGTCGAGCCATCCTACAAGCCGGGCGTCACCCTGGGCGACCTGGCCCTGGCGCTGCCGGACTTCGCCATCGAGGCGATCCGCGAAGCGCTGCCGGCCTTCGAGCGGCAGATCAAGGGGTATTCCCTGCACGACGCGGTACTGACCGGGATCGAGACCCGCACCTCGTCGCCGCTGCGCATGACCCGCGACGAGTCGATGCAGAGCCTGAATGTGAAAGGCCTGTACCCGGCCGGTGAAGGCGCCGGTTATGCCGGCGGCATCCTGTCGGCCGGGGTCGACGGGATTCGCATCGCCGAAGCAGTAGCCCGCAATATCCTCGGCATCGAGGCGTAAAAAAGGCCTCCTTTTCGAGGAGGCCTCATCTCGCACACGCTCGCTCCAACTGGGAGCGGGCTTGCGGGCTCAGATCCCAGCGCGCAAGACGCTGGCCGGCAGCGCTTCGCCGCGCTCGACACTCGCTGCCACCGTCTCGATCAAGGCCGTCAACTCATACCCCTGGGCACTCAGCCAGTCCTGATCGTAATAGGTAGTTGCATAACGCTCGCCGCCGTCACACAGGATGGCCACGATCGAACCGCTCTCCCCCGCCTGTTTCATCTGCTGCGCCGCCATCAGCGCGCCGATCAGGTTGGTCCCGCTGGAACCACCCACCCGCCGTCCCAGACGCTGCGCCAGGTAATGCATGGCCGCCAGCGACAGGGCGTCCGGCACCTTGACCATGGCATCGATCACTGTGGGCAGGAACGACGCCTCGACCCGCGGCCGGCCGATCCCTTCGATGCGCGAACCGCAATCCAGGCGCAGGCTGGCGTCGCCGCTCTGGTAGTAGTCGAAGAACACCGAACGCTCGGCATCGGCGCAGAGCACCCGGGTGCAGTGCTGGCGATAGCGCACATAACGCCCCAGGGTGGCGGTGGTGCCGCCGGTGCCCGGGCTGGAAATCAGCCATTTGGGCTCCGGGTAACGCTCGAAGCGCAGCTGCTGGAAGATCGACTCGGCGATGTTGTTGTTCGCCCGCCAGTCGGTGGCGCGCTCGGCGTAGGTGAACTGGTCCATGAAATGGCCGCCGCTCTCCCGGGCCAGGCGCTCCGACTCGGCGTAGATCTGTGTCGGGTCCTGCACTAGGTGACTCTTGCCGCCATAGAAGGCGATCTGGGCGATCTTTTCCTGGGAGGTGGTGGCGGGCATCACCGCAATGAACGGCAAGCCCAGCAGGCGGGCGAAATAAGCCTCGGAAATCGCCGTCGAACCACTGGACGCCTCGATCACCGGCGCCCCGGGCTTGAGCCAGCCGTTACACAACGCATAGAGGAACAACGAACGCGCCAGGCGATGCTTGAGGCTGCCGGTGGGGTGGCTGGACTCGTCCTTGAAGTACAGCTCGATGCCCGGCAGGCCTGGCAGGGGCAAGGGAATCAGGTGGGTGTCGGCGCTGCGCTGGAAGTCGGCTTCGATGATCCGGATGGCCTCGCGGGCCCACTGACGGTTGTCGCTCATGGTCTTTTCTCGTTGGCTCGAACGCCACACAGGACGCGGAAAGATGAAATGCACCTGGCACAGGGGACCCAGGTACCAGGAAAACTAGCAGCTTTGACAGGGCCGCAAGCCCCGCCGACCCGGGTCGGGGCCGGACATGTTAGGAAACATCCGCGGGCCCTCACAGGTACAGTTTTGAATCAATTGGATACACAACTGCTCGGCGGCTTTTCCAGCAGGCCGCCACCCTGCTGCATATAACAAAAAAGAATATAACTTTTGTTTTAACAACCAAGAGTACGGGTTAGGGTGTGCCACCTTTTTAGTTTTCTGATGGAGAGCGACCTTGCCTCTGCGTAGCACTTTCACGCGTTTCTTTCAGTTGGAAGCTGCCAGCGGTCTGCTATTGATTGCCGCTGCCGTGCTTGCCCTGATCATCAACAACTCCCCGCTGTCGTGGCTGTACAGCGGCCTGCTGGACACCCCCGTGGTCGCCCAGATCGGCGCCCTGAAAATCGCCAAGCCCCTGCTGCTATGGATCAATGACGGCCTGATGGCCATGTTCTTCCTGCTGGTCGGCCTGGAGGTCAAGCGGGAAGTCCTCGAAGGCCACCTGTCCAAGCCGTCGCAGATCGTCCTGCCCGGCGCCGCTGCCATCGGCGGCATGGTGGTGCCCGCGCTGATCTACTGGTTCCTCAACAAGGACAACCCGCCGGCGCTCGGTGGCTGGGCGATCCCCATGGCCACCGACATCGCCTTCGCCCTGGGCGTGCTGGCCCTGTTGGGCAAGCGGGTGCCCGTGTCGCTGAAGCTGTTCCTGATGACGCTGGCGATCATCGACGACCTGGGGGCGATCGTCGTCATCGCGCTCTTCTACTCCGGCGCCCTGTCGACCCTGTCGCTGCTGCTCGCCGCGGCCTGCCTGGTGGCGCTCGTGGCGATGAACCGCCTGGGGGTGGTGAAGCTCGGCCCGTACATGATCGTCGGCCTGATTCTCTGGGTCTGCGTGCTCAAGAGCGGTGTCCATGCGACCCTGGCCGGCGTCACCCTGGCGTTCTGCATCCCGCTGCGCACCCGCAACGCCGAGCCTTCGCCGCTGCTGAGCCTGGAGCATGCGCTGCACCCCTGGGTCGCCTACGGCATCCTGCCGCTGTTCGCCTTCGCCAACGCGGGCCTGTCGCTGCAGGGCATCACCGTGGAAAGCTTCACCCACTACGTGCCCATGGGCATCGCCATCGGCCTGCTGCTGGGCAAGACCATCGGCGTGTTCGGCCTGACCTGGCTGGCAGTGAAAATGGGCCTGGCCGCCCTCCCCGGCGGCGCCAACTGGGGCCAAGTGCTGGGCGTGGCGATTCTGTGCGGGATCGGCTTCACCATGAGTCTCTTTGTAGGCTCCCTGGCCTTCGTGCCTGGTAGTAGCGAATACGCCGGCATGGATCGCATGGGCATCCTCACCGGATCGCTCTTCGCCGCCCTGATCGGCTACGCCGTCACGGCCGCGGCCAGCCGCAAGAACCCGCAACTACCGGCCTGACCGTCGGCGTTGCCCTGGGCTGAAAACACAAAACCCCGACCAGTTGCCTGCCCGGGGTTTTGTTTTGCGGCGGTTTAACGCTTAGTGCGCGACGCGGCTGGTGCCGTTGACGCTCATGATGCGCACGCGCTCGCCGACGCGGAACACTTCGTTTTCCTGAACCTGTTGCACATAGGCACGCATGCTGCCGTCGTCTTCACGCACGGTGATTTCCACGCCCTGGGTACGGGTCAGGCCTTCCTCGGTGGCGGAACCGATCAGGCCGCCAGCCACGGCACCGACGACCGCGGCCACGATGCTGCCTTTGCCGCCGCCGATGGCGCTGCCGCCGACGCCGCCGACCGCTGCACCGGCGAGGCCGCCGATCGGGGTCTTGGTGCCTTCGATCTTCACCGGACGCAGGGATTCGATGGTGCCCATGCGAACGGTCTGCACGCGACGCGCCTCGTCACGGGAGTACGAGTCGCCGGTCAGGTTGGATTGGCAACCGGTGAGCAACATGGCCATCGTGGAAAAGGAAGCAACCAGCAAAACAGACTTACGCATAGGATCAACTCCAAAGGACAGATGGGCATTAGACTCCGCAGCTTGACGTCTGTCACGGCATCGCCGGGATAAAATTGGTTCCATTCAGCAGCAGTACAGACTGCCTGGGCATAAGAAACGCTACACACGGTAGCGTTTATTTCCCGCCTTGCGCCACTGACCCAAGGATTTTCCATGGATTATTTCATCATTGTCGTGACCACCGTTGCCGGCCTGTACTTCCACTGGTGGCTGTATGCGCGGATCAAGCGCTGGACGGACCGGGACCTGGCGCTGTCGCTGGCCGGTACGGACGAGAAGAAAAAGACCTTTATGCTGCAACAGCTGGCCAATGCCCAGCGCCAGAAAGTAAAACGCCGGGACCTGCCGCAGTGGCTGGAAGCCGCCGCGGCCGGTTATCCCGGCGAATGACCTGATGCTGCTTCAGGGAGCCAGGCGCTCGCGCACCCAGTCGGCCCCCTGCAGGCGGTAGTTCAAGCGATCGTGCAAACGGCTGGCACGCCCTTGCCAGAACTCGATGCGCTCGGGCAGCAGGCGATAACCGCCCCAGTGTTCGGGGCAATGGGGCTGGGTATCGCTGAAGCGTTCCTCGGTGTTCTTGAGCAAGGCTTCCAGTTCCGAGCGATCGGCGATCACCTGGCTCTGTGGCGATGCCCAGGCCCCCAGGCGGCTGCCCAGCGGACGTACCTGGAAGTAGGCATCGGACTCCTGCGAAGTAACCTTGACCACCCGGCCCTCGATCCGCACCTGACGCTCCAGGGCTGGCCAGAAGAAGGTCATGGCGGCAAAAGGCCGAGCGGCCAGTTGCTGGCCCTTGGCACTGTCGTAGTTGGTGAAGAAGGTGAAGCCCTGCTCGTCCAGCCCCTTGAGCAGCAGGATCCGGCAGTGGGGCCGCCCTTCTTCGTCCACGGTCGCCAAGGTCATGGCGTTGGCTTCGACCGGCGGCTGCTCGGTTTTCACCGCCTCCGCAAACCAGCGATGAAACAGCGTGAAGGGCTCGACCGGAGCCTGGGCTTCGGTCAGTCCGTCACGGGTGTAGTCGCGGCGCATGTCCGCCAGCCCCTGGGTCATTGCACTTTCCTTTTTGCCCGATGCCTGATGAATCACTTCTTCGCCTGATCAGATGTCTTGGTCGACGCCTTGGCGGTGGTGGTTTTCTTGGCGTCGGCTTTCTTGGCTACAGGCTTCTTGGCTGGGGCCTTTTTCGCTGGAGCGGCTTTTTTCCCGGCAACGGCTTTCTTCGTCGAAGCAGCGGGAGCGGCGGGCTTCACATCCTGCACGGCCATCAGTTCAGCGGCTGGCGGAGTCGGCTGGTTGTACTTGCTCAGCAGGGCCAGCATGGTGCTGCGCTGGGTGACGACGATTTCCACCCGACGGTTCAGCGCGCGACCCGCGGCGCTGTCGTTGGCGGCGCGAGGCATCACCGAACCCATGCCGCGCAGCATCAGGCGATCCTGCTTCAGGCCGGTGAGGCTGAAAATCGCGGCGACGGACTGCGCGCGGTCGCGGCTCAGCTTCTGGTTGTCGGCCGCGACGCCGGTGGCGTCGGCATGGCCCAGTACCAGCACGGAAGTCTTGGGGTCGGTACCCACGGTCTTGGCTACGCGGGTGAACGGGTTCAGGGTGACCGGCAGCAACATGGCCGGACGATCCGGGTTGAACGAACCGTCGACCGCAGCAATCACCACCAGGGTGTTCTCGCGGCGTTCCAGTTTCAGGCTGCTGTCCTTGATCGCTTCACGCAGGCGCGGCTCGTAGTCGTCCAGCCAGGCCTGGGTGATTTTCGGATCCGGCATCGGAATGTCTTTCACGTCTGCCTTGGTCGGGGCCTTGGGCGTCTGGTTGAAAGGCCACCACCAGTTGCCGGTGTCAGCCTTGGCAACCTTAGGCGCCGCGGTCGCCGCTTCCGCCTTGGCCTTGGCGTCGGCTACTGGCGCCTTGGTCGCGTCCTTGGCGGCATCCGAGGAAGAGAACGGCCACCACCATTTGCCGGCTTCCTCGGCCTTGGCAGCGGGTGCAGCGGAGGCGCTGGCGGCTGCCGCTTCGACCTTGGCCGCAGCAGGAGCGGTCGCGGACTTGGCGGTCGAAGCCGCGGCAGACTTGGCCGCGGAAGCTTCGCTGGCAACGGCTTTTTCGACCGGCTGCGCGGCTTCCTTGGTGGCGGCCTTATCGGAACCGAAAGACCACCAGTGGCCACCATCTGCGTCATTTTGTGGGGTTTGTGCACAACCGGTAACAGTGAGGCAAAGAGCCAAGGCTAGGGACTTGTTCGACGACATGGGATATCCACAAAATGAGATCAAATATTACGGTCTCTACGAACCGTACAAACAGACGCTTGGAAAGTATAAAAGCCACAGGGTTCCTGCCTGCAGCTTTTCAATAAGGTTTAAGCAAAAAAGTTCTGAACGGCAACTTTTTTACAGACAATCCGACAAAACCCTCACCAATTTCTGTGCTCTTGGATCCATCAAGACATAAGGGCCCAGGGTATTGGTGACAAAACCGAACGCTACATCGTACTCAGGATCGGCAAAACCGACGGAGCCACCCGCCCCCGGATGCCCGAAAGCCCGGGCGCCGAGACCGAAGGTCGCGTTGGCCACCTGCGGCTGGTCAAGCATGCAGCCCAGGCCGAAACGGGTCTGGGTCAACAGGGTCTTGTCCATGCCGACGCTGTGTTCGCGGGTCAGCTCTTGCAGCAGGTCCGCTTCCAGCAGGCTGCCATCGAGCAGGCCGCTGTAGAACCCGGCCAGGCTGCGGGCATTGCCATGGCCATTGGCCGCTGGCTGTTGCATGCGCCGCCATTCCGGCTTGTTGGTGCTGGTCATGATCGACGGTGGATTGGTGAACGCCCGGGTGGTCATGGCCGTGGGTTCGCGCATCGTCACCTGCAGCAAGCGCTGGGCGGCGGCATCGCCGACGTTGCCCTTGCCCCGGGCGATATGCGCCACGCGATAGAACTCCTCGTCGGCCAGGCCGACATGGAAGTCCAACCCCAACGGCCGGGCGACCCGCGCCACGATGGATTCCCCCGGACCACGCCCGTCAGCCCGGCGCAGCAACTCACCCACCAGCCAACCGTAGGTGATGGCGGCATAACCATGGCCTTCGCCAGGCGTCCACCAAGGAGCTTCCGCCGCCAGGGCATCGACCATGGTTTGCCAGTCGTACAGGGCCTCCGGCGCCAGCAGCTCACGCAGGGCCGGCAACCCGGCCTGGTGGCAGAGCAATTGGCGCAGGGTGATCGCGTCCTTGCCCGCCGCGGCGAACTCGGGCCAGTACCTGGCCACTGGCACGTCCAGCTGCAATTTGCCTTCGGCCACCAGTTGCAAGGCTGTGACCGCAGTGAAGGTCTTGGTGCAGGAAAACAGGTTGGCGATGGTGTCGCTGTGCCAGGCCTCGTGGCCGTCCTTGTCGGCGGTGCCGGCCCACAGGTCGACCACGGTTTCCCCGCCGATCTGAATGCACAGCGCCGCGCCACGCTCCTGGGGATCCTCGAAGAGGGCCGCGAACGCTTCGCGCACCGCCTCGAATTTAAGCTCGTAATGACCCTGAATCTGCACCCGTGACTCCCCCGCAACCCTGCTCTACAAAGTGGAGCGCATTGTTCCAGCCCTTGAAGGTTTTGGGAACAGAGGCGAGTCCGGTGACACGCCGCCGGGAAGAATTGTTCAGAAAACCGCCGGTGCTGAACGCAACACGGGCCGGCCCGCGCCAGGGGACCAGGCCCTACAGGCCTGGTTCAGCGATCAATGGCCGTTCCCCGAATGACCGCCCGCATGGCCGCCACCCTGCCCGGCGCCCTTGCCGGCATGGCCTGGCTTGCCGCCATCGGCCCCATGGCCGGCGGCCTTGTCCGCAACCACCGCGGCCTTTGCGGCGTCCTTGGCCAACTGGTCGAGGGCCAGCAGGTTGCCTTTGCGCACACTGTCGACAAAACCCTGGAACGGCACATCAGTGATGCCCACCAGACCGAAATGACCATTTTCGCCGTCCAGCAGGCGCCCGGTGACCGGTTGATCGAGGTACTGGAACCAGTGCACGCCGACAATCGAAGGCTCGCTCAATGCCTGTTTGAGGAACTGGGCATAGGCCGGGCCACGGTCCTCCTCCTTCGCCAGCTCGGTCACCCCGCCCCAGAACGGGCCGCGATCCCTGGAGCCGAAGTTGAACTCGGTGATCAGCACCGGCTTGTCCAGCGCGCTCAGCCGGGCAAAGTCGTAACCGTCCTGGGGCTTGAGGGTGTACAGGTTGAAGCTCAACACATCGCAGTACTGGGCGCAGGAAGCCACGGCCTCGGGGGTGCTGATGGCGAAACGCCCGCCCAGCAGCAGGTGGTTCGGCGCGTGCCACTGCAGCGAATCGGCAATGGTCTTGAAGTAGGTATCGGCAAAGACCTTCTGGAAGTACTGGAAGTCGGCTTCGATCTCCGGATGTTCCGGGCTCGGCAACGGCGGCTCGAACCCCGGGTCTTCCATCAGCTCCCAGGCGGTCAGGTTGATGCCCCAGGCTTTCGACAGGCCTTCCTGGTTGCGGTACTTGTCGCGCAGTTGCTTGAGGAATGCGCGCTTGGCCGGCACGTCGGTGGTCATGCGCAGCGTGCCGTAGGCCAGGGCGTAGCGTGCCTTGGGGTCGTCGCCGGGGCCGGCCCAGGCCAGTTCGTTGTCGGCGAAGTAACCGATCAGCCACGGATCGTCGCGGTGATCCCGGGCGGCAATGGCCACGGCGCGCTCGGTGGCCATGGCGAAGCGCGGATCGAACGGGTCGGGCATACCGCCCCACCAGTCGGTGCCGGTGCTGATGCTGGCGTAGTCGCCGACGATCGACAGCGGCAGGGTGTAAGGCACCCGATCGTTGAGGCCCAGGGCCGGCGCACTCCAATTGCCGATGGTGTTGAAACCCCAGGCCTGCAGGCGATCCAGGGTATGGCTGGCCCAGCGTTTCTGGTCCAGGGCCTCGGCGGGGCAAGGCGCAGTGGCCGCTGGCTCGGCGCCCGGCTCCGGCGGGGCCTCATGGGCCTCGGCCTTCGCGGCATCCGCCACGCTGCCCGGCGTACAGGGAACGCCGTAGGTACGCTGCAGGTTGGCGCCATAGAAGTCGTACCAGCGTCCGGCGTTGTAGGCACGGCCCCGGTCGGCGCCATTGCCGCCACGGTTGTCGCCTTCGCCGTAATAACCGGCCAGAGGCTCGCCGGCATTTGGCAATGGGGCGAACATCCACTCACGACCGGCGACATAGGTCTGGCTGTTCTCCGCCGCTACCGCATTGACGCCCAGGGAGTAGAACGGATGCCCCTCTGGCGTCACCAGGTACCAGCGGCCGTCGCGTTTCTCGGTGCGGAAGAAGCCGCTGGCCTTGAAGGCCGGCCCCTTGCTCCAGCCGCCGTAGGTATCCAGGGAGGCGCGCTCGCGCTCGGCCAGCCAGGTCTTCAGTTGCTGCTGCTCCTTGGCCGCGGCGGCCTTGAGCTGTTCGTCGCTGGCGACTTTCTCCGGCCACCGGGCCCGGGTCGACTGGCCATAGGCATCCACCAGCCCACCGTAGGCCGCCTTGACCACCGCGTCGCCGTCCTGCACGCCAAAACGTTCGAGCAGGATGCTCTGGGCGACTTTCGGCCGGTCCATCGACAAGGTCACCGACACCACCTGGCTGCGGTCGAGTTCGCCTTCGCTGCTGGCCAGCAGCACGCGCTGGCCGTCGAAGGTCATGGGCATCGGCGGGCCGGCCTTCATGCCCTGGCTCAGCGCCGAACTGGCGACCAGCGGCACCAGCAAGGTCTGCGCCGGACCGGCCGGCAAGTCGACCCGACTGACCAGGGTCTTGCCGTCATTGCTCTGGATCTTCACATACAAGGTCAGGGCCCAGTCCATCGCGCTCTGGATGCGCAGGCTCATGACCCCGGCCTGGGACCAGTCCCAAGCGCCGGTCTGCGGGGTCAGGCGCAGGCTGGGTTGCGCCACCGGGTTGAACGTCACCCGGCGCAGTACTTCGCCTTCGGCTGTCTGCTCCGCGTTGGATTGCGGCAGGCTGGCATCCTGTGTCGCCACCCGCACCACATCGGCGGGCCGGACAAAGTTGAACAGCGTCTGTTGGCCCACCGGCGCCGCAAGCAGCGGCGTGGCGAACAACAGGGCAAGGACAGCGGGCAACGAACGGCGAATCATAGGGACCTGGTGCTCCTTAACGGCCGGCCAGCGGCCTGTGTGCAATCAGTGGCATGCAATGGACAGCGCAGCCGGCCCGCGGGCCGGCCGTGCTCAGGAAATCTCGCGGCGGAACGGCGGCAAGGCATTGAGGATAGCCTTGCCATAACGCTGGGTGACCAGGCGCCGGTCCAGCAAGGTGATGGTGCCGCGGTCCTGCTCGGTACGCAGCAGGCGCCCGCAGGCCTGGACCAGCTTGAGCGAGGCGTCGGGCACCGAGATCTCCATGAACGGGTTGCCGCCCCGGGCCTCGATCCACTCGGCCAGCGCCGCCTCCACTGGGTCGTCCGGCACCGAGAACGGGATCTTGGCGATCACCACGTGCTCGCAGTAGGCGCCGGGCAGGTCCACACCCTCGGCGAAGCTGGCCAGGCCGAACAGCACGCTGGAATCGCCGCCGTCGACCCGCGCCTTGTGCTTGTTCAGGGTTTCCTGTTTCGACAGGTTGCCTTGAATGAACACCTGCTTGCGCCAGTCGCGGTCGAGGCCGTCGAACACGTCCTGCATCTGCTTGCGCGACGAGAACAGCACCAGGGAACCCCGCGAGCCCTCCACCAGCTCCGGCAGGTCGCGGATGATCGCCGCGGTATGGGCCGCCGCATCCCGCGGGTCGGCGCGCAGGTCGGGAACCCGCAGCACACCGGCATCGGCGTGATGGAAGGGGCTGGGCACCACCGCCGTCACAGCCTTTTTCGGCAGCCCGGCGCGCATCCGGAAGCGGTCGAACGTGCCCAGGGCGGTCAGGGTGGCGGAGGTTACCAGGGCGCCATACGCCACGTTCCACAGGTTGCGCCGGAGCATCTCCGCGGCAAGGATCGGGCTGGCGTTGACCTCGATGTCGAACAGCGAACCGCTTTCCGCCAGGGTCAGCCAGCGCGCCATCGGTGGGTTGTCTTCCGGGTCCTCGGTGGTGAAGGCGGTCCACAGCTCCCAGTTGCCCGAGGCCCGGGACAGCAGGCTGCCGAACAGCGGGTACCACTCCTCGGCCTGGTTACTGGCGATGCCAATGTTGACCTCGCCGTCCATGCCTTCCTTGAGCAGCTCGGTCAGGCGGGTGAACAGGTCGGTCAGGCGCGAGAAGCCCTTTTTCAGCTCGATGCCCATTTCCCGCATCGCGTCGGGGATCAGCCCGCCAACGAACCGATGGCGCGGCCGCTCGCGGCCTTCCATGTCTTCGCCGGTCTTGAAGTCGGCGATCTGCTCGCACATGGTGAACATGAACTGCTGCTGGGTCTTGATCTCCCGCGCCAGCTCCGGCACCTGCTCGATCAGCTTGCCCAGGTCCCCCGGCAACGGGTGCTGGGCCAGCAGTTTGGTGAGATTCTTGGCCGTCTGTTCCAGCCAGTCGGCGGTGGAACGCAGGCGGGTGTAATGGGCGAAGTGGCCGATGGCCTTGTCCGGCAGGTGGTGGCCCTCGTCGAACACATACAGGGTGTCGCGCGGGTCCGGCAACACGGCGCCACCGCCCAGGGCCAGGTCGGCCAGGACCATGTCGTGGTTAGTGACGATCACATCGACCTTGCCCATGCCTTCGCGGGCCTTGTAGAAGGCGCACTGGCCGAAGTTCGGGCAATGGCGGTTGGTGCATTGGCTGTGGTCGGTGGTCAGGCGCGCCCAGTCGGCGTCTTCCAGGGCGGTCGGCCAGCTGTCACGGTCGCCGTCCCATTTATTGCCGGCGAGCTTCTCGATCATGCTGGTGAACAGCTTCTGGCTGGCCTCGTCGACCTCGATCTTGAAGCCTTCTTCCTCGAACAGCTGGGCGGTGGCGGTCTGCGCGTGGCCTTCCTGCAGCAACATGTCGAGCTTGGACAGGCACATGTAGCGACCGCGGCCCTTGGCCAGGGAGAAGCTGAAGTTCAGCCCGCTGTTGCGCATCAGGTCAGGCAGGTCCTTGTAAACGATCTGCTCCTGCAGGGCGACGGTGGCGGTGGCGATCACCAGGCGCTTGCCGGCGGCCTTGGCGGTAGGAATCGCGGCCAGGCTGTAGGCCACGGTCTTGCCAGTACCGGTGCCGGCTTCCACGGCCACTACAGCCGGGTCGCCAGAGCGCCGGCCCTCGTCGTCGGTATCGACATCGCCCAGGACCTTGGCCACTTCGGCGATCATCAGGCGCTGGCCATAACGCGGCTTCAGGCTCTTGGCTTCGAGAAAACGCGAATAGGCGCCCTGGATCGTGGTTTTGAGTTCGTTGCTGATCATGTTCTTCGGGCGCGAGAAACGCTGGATAAATTTTCAGTGGTTCGGATCGGCCGCTATCATACCCCGCTAATTCATCCTGCGCAGAACGGAGTACCCGAATGACCGCCTTTGCCCTTGTTTATGCCCTGCATGTCCTGGCCGCCCTGGTCTGGGTCGGCGGCATGTTTTTCGCCTGGATGGTGCTGCGCCCGGCGGCGGTGGCCGCCCTTGAAGGGCCGGCGCGACTGAAGTTGTGGAGCGAAGTGTTTCCGCGGTTTTTCGTCTGGGTCTGGGTCGCGGTGGTGGTGCTGCCGATCAGCGGCGTCGGCCTGATCCACCTGCGTTTCAGCGGGTTCGAGACCGCGCCGCGCTATGTGCAGGTGATGATGGGCCTGTATGTGGTGATGACCGCGCTGTTTATCCGGATCCAGTCGTTGCAACTGCCGACGCTGCGCCAGGCGGTGGCGGACGAGGACTGGCCGGCCGGGGCGGCGACCCTGGGCAACATTCGGAAATTGGTGGGGATCAATCTGATCATCGGCCTGGTACTGGTGGCCGTGGCGGCGGCCAGGCCGATGTTCTGAGGCGGACGCCGCTAAAAAGCATCGCGGGCGGCGATCCGACTTGCCCGCGATGGCGTCAGAGCTGGCGCCTCATATTCGAAGCCTGCTTATAGACGCTGCACCGTCACCGACCCCGCAGGGCCAGCCGGCCCAACCTGGCCTTCGGCGCCAGGACGACCGCTCTTGCCGCCATCGGCACGATAGACGAAGCAACCCTTGGATTTGCCCCCGGCTCCGGGTTTGCCGCCCGCGCCGGCCAGGCCGCCGGCACCGCCATCGACCCAGACCTTGATCTGCTGCGCCGGATAATCCCGGGGCAACTCCACCCGGACCTGGGCTCCCGCCGCCCCCGGCTGGCCGTCGCCGCCGTTGTCGCCATCGGCGCCCCGCCCGGCCTGGCCCCAGGTGCAACCCGGCTCCTCACCGTTGCCACCATCGAGACCGACATAGCCCGGCGCGCCAGTACCGCCACGGGCATCCACCGACAGTTCCCCGGCCTGCAGCGAGGTGATGCGCAGATTCAGGTTGCGCCCGGGTTTGGCCGGTTTCTCGTAAGTTCCGGGAGCCCCGCGGGAGGTGATCTGGCTGCCGACGCCCAGGTCGGCATGATGGACATTCAATTGCAGGCTTTGCTCGCCAGGAACGATGGCGATCCGCGCTTCGCGCCCCAGGCGCAACTCGCCGACCTTGAGCTCGGTGACATTCGCCGGAACCAGCAAGGTGCCGTAGTCGGCCACTTCCAGGCGTTCCAGTTGCAGGCTGCTGGTGGTATTGGGCAGGCGCATCAGGGAGTTGGTCTCGACCGTCATCACCTGGGCCTGGACCAACGGGCTGCACAGCGCCGCGAGCAGACAGAGCTTACGCATGGCTGACCTCCTCGGGCTTGGCCGCCTTGAGGGTTTGCAGGTGGAAAATACCGGTCAGCAGAATCTGCAGGCGATCCCGCCAAGGGTGGGCGCGACCTTTGAGGCGGCCGTTGAACAGCAGCAACTCCAGCAGATGGACCAGCAGCAACACGCCGCCCGTCAGATTGACCAGTAAATGAATCGGATGGACCAGCGGATCGACCAGATTGACCAGCACCAGCAACCAGAACAACAGCGCCAGCACCTTGCCCAGCCCCCAAAACACCTTCATATGCCCCCCTTTTCGAGTTTTTCTTTGCGCGCACAGTAACGACTTAGGCGAGGGATAAGCCAGAGGGTGGCGAAAATTCTCCCGTCACATAAACGCTCCTGGGTAGCCCATCCCGGCCACCCAGGAATAAAGATCCGCGTGGGCGACCGCACAGGCCGCCCACGCCAGGCCGTCAGCGGTTGATCTTGATTTCCGTGCGCCGGTTCAGCGCACGGCCATCGGCCGTCTTGTTATCCGCCACCGGATGGCTTTCGCCGGCGCCGACCACCGAAACGAAACTGCTGCGTGGTACGCCCGCACTGATCAGGTACTCGGTCACCGCGTGGGCGCGTTTTTCCGAGAGGCGTTGGTTATAGGCGTCTTTGCCCACACTGTCGGTGTAGCCGGTCACATGCAGTTGCGCACTCGGGGCTTCCTGTTTCAGGCGGGTGGCGACGGTGTCGAGCTTGGCCTTGTCGGCGCCGGTCAGCTTGGCCGAGTCGAACTGGAAGTGAATGTCACGGATGACGATGGTCTCTTCCTTCACCATCGCCGGGGCCTCGACCACGGCCACCGGTTCCGGTGGGCAGCCATTGGCATCGACCTGTACGCCTTTAGGGGTGCCAGGGCACTTGTCGCGGCTGTCCGGCACGCCATCGCCATCTGCGTCGCCATCGCCATGCACCCAGCAATAACCGGCTGCGATACCGGCGCCCAGCAAGGCGCCGTACCCCGCCCAGGCGCCGCTCTCGATCGCGCCCAACCCGGCCCCGCCGACGCCCCCGACAGCGGCGCAGACCGGCCAGTCGGTTTTCTGCAAACCTGCGCAACCAGTCAACATACTGGTTAGCAGAACCAAGGGTAATGCTGTCCGAACCATGTTCATCTAGTTTTCTCCTGAGGGAATCGGCTTAGAACCGATTCCGGGAGTAAAGACCCGGCTTTAAATCTCCGCCAGCACAGGACAGTCGGGCCTTTGCGCCGCGCCGGTTCGAAAGCGCCTGTCATTTCAGACAAAACGGCTCTAGGCCCGCGAGTCCGGGCAGGCTAGTCTTGGCCACTCAAAGATTGAGGAACTTCGATGACCGCAGGTATTTCTTCGCGCACGCCCCAGCAGGCCCTGGCCGCCCTGCTCGACCGCTACGCCCCGCGACAGCTGCTGCTGATCGGCGCCAGCGGTTTTCCAGCCCTGGAAGCGTTTCGCCAGGCGCACCCGGAAACCGTCATCGCCCAGGCCGCGCCCGGCCCCTTGCCGGCGGAACTGGCGGCACGCCGTTTCGACCTGGCGCTGGCGGTCGACTGCCTGGAGCATCTGCCCAAGCGCGACGGCCTGAACCTGCTCGGCGGCATCCGCAACCTCAACGCCAGCCGTATCGCGGTGCTGGCCGACCTGAACGCCTGCGGCTGGCAGGAGACGGACTTTTTCTCCCTGGCCCTGCAGGCCAGCGAGCGTTTCCAGCGCGATGCCCAGGTGCTGACCCTGTTCACCTACGATCTGCTTGAATACAAACAAGTGCCCGACTGGCTCAACGCCAGGTTCTGGGCGAATCCGGAAAACTTCGGAAAGTACTGGTGGTAATGCAATGAGCACCTCTATTTGTCCCTGCGGCAGCGGCAACCTGCTGGATGCCTGCTGCGGCCACTACCACGCCGGCCACCCCGCGCCCTGCGCCGAGGCCCTGATGCGCTCGCGCTACAGCGCCTACGTGCTGGGCCTGGTGGATTACCTGGTGGCCACCACGCTGCCGGCGCAACAGACCGGCCTCGACCGCCAGTCCATCGGCGACTGGAGCGCGCAGAGCACCTGGCTGGGCCTGGAAGTCGAAAGCTCAGAAGTCTTCGGCGGCCAGCCGGAACACGCCTTCGTCACCTTCACCGCACGCTGGCATGACAGCCAGGGCGAACACAGCCACCGCGAACGTTCCTCCTTCGTGCAGAACAGCGGCCACTGGTATTTCATCGACCCCACCGTGCAACTCAAGGCCGGCCGCAACGACGCCTGCCCCTGCGCCAGCGGACAGAAATTCAAGAAGTGCTGCGCGAGTTATTTCACCAGTTGAGCCCACGCCCTTGCTTCGCCTCCACGGTTGCTAGGCTCAGTACAAAAAGTGGCTGCGCTCGGCCATGCTGCGTTGAAAACAGGCTCGGAATGCTCATGTAGGCCCCTACACTCCGCTTCCTCGCCTGTTTTCGCCTTGCCTGACCTTCGCTCGCCGACTTTTCGTACAGACCCTAGACTGGGGGTTCAAACGGAGTAATGGCATGGTCGCTCAGCTGCGCGCACTAAGGACATTCGGGCTACTCATGGCGCTGGCGCTTTCGGGCTGCGCCTCGTGGTTCGGCGACGACACCCTCGACCCGCAGGTGCACCTGGTCAAGGTCGAGGTGATCAAGGCGAACTTGCTGGAGCAGCGCTTGCGCCTGCACTTTCGCGTCGACAACCCCAACGACGCCGACCTGACCGTCCGCGCCCTGGAATACCGGGTTCAGCTGGACGACGTATTGCTGGCCGAGGGCGAATACGAACACTGGTTCACCATCGACCCCAAGCACAGCGCCTACTTCCAGGTGCCGGTGCGCACCAACCTGTGGCCACAGGTACGCCAGGTGATGAAATGGTTGAAGCAACCGCAGCAACCGATTCCCTATCGCCTGGAAGGCCTGCTGGAAACCGGATTATTCATCGGCCATGACGTGCACCTGGCGCGCAAAGGCGAGATAATTCCCGCCGATTTAATTCCGGAGCTATCTCGATGACCCAGCAACCCCATGTCCATGGCCCTGACTGCAACCACGATCATGACCACCACGATCACGATCACGGCCATGTTCACGGTCCGCATTGCAACCACGCCCCCCAGGAGCCGGTGCGCAACGCCTTGAAAGATGTCGGCCGCAACGACCCTTGCCCCTGCGGCAGCAACAAGAAATTCAAGAAGTGCCACGGCGCCTGATGCCGTAACGCCCTGTCCTTTGTAGGAGCGAAGTTTGCTCGCGATGAATGCTGGCGCAGTGTTTCAGGCACTCCGCGGCGTCTGGATCGCGGGCAAGCCTCGCTCCTACCGGTCATGTGGCAGGATCTGCCTCGAATCGATCACCGTCGCATACTCGCCATGCAGGTTGCCCAGCGACATGGCATGCACCTCTTCGGCGCTGTGGGGCCGGCCGAAAAAGTCGGGCTTGTCGAAGGTGTAGCAGGCGTCCTCCACCACCCAGGTGTCGAACCCCAGATTACCGGCGGTCCGCGCCGTCGCTTCCACCGAGTTGTTCGTCGCCACGCCGACGATCACCAGTTGCCCGATCCCGGCCTTGCGTAAGTCCGCCTCCTGGCTCGTGGCGCAGAAGGCATCCGGTACCTGCTTCTGAATCACCGCCTCAGCCCCTTGTGGCATGAAACGCTGCTGAAACTCCACCCCCGACTGCCCCGGCCAGAACACCGACTGCTCGCTGCGTGACAAGTGCTGCACATGAATCAGCGGCCGCGCCGTCTGGCGCCAGTAAGCCAGCAGTTCGGCAATGCGCTCCTCGGCTTCGGGATTGTTACGCCGCCCGAGCCTGGGTTGCAGGATGCCCTGTTGCTGATCGATCAGGATCAACGCCGCGTTCGTCTGAAGCTCCATGCTGACTTTTCCTATGCCTGGTCATTGAATTCTGCCCACTCCAGCATCACCTCACCTGACAGGCAAGCCGTCGCACGTAGACCGGACAACCGAATACCGCTGTCTGCTGTCCGTAACCGAATGTCCTTTCGCTTATCTGGAGCGTTCCATGATCGATCTGTATTACTGGACCACCCCCAACGGCCACAAGATCTCCCTGTTCCTCGAAGAAACCGGCCTGCCCTACACCGTACATCCGGTCAACATCGGCCAGGGCGAGCAGTTCAAGCCCGAATTCCTGAAGATCGCGCCGAACAACCGGATCCCCGCCATCGTCGACCATCAGCCGGTCGACGGCGGGGCCCCGCTGTCGCTGTTCGAGTCCGGGGCCATTCTGCTGTACCTGGCGGAAAAGACCGGGCGCTTCCTGCCCAAGGACCTGCGTGGCCGTCAGGAAGCCCTGCAATGGCTGTTCTGGCAAATGGGCGGCCTGGGGCCGATGGCCGGGCAGAACCATCACTTCAGCCGGTTCGCCCCGGAGAAGATCCCTTACGCGATCAAACGCTACGTCGATGAAACCGCCCGCTTGTACGGCGTGCTCGACCGCCGCCTGGCGGACCGTGATTTCGTCGCCGGCAACGAGTACAGCATCGCCGACATGGCGATCTATCCATGGATCGTTTCCCATCAGTGGCAAAGCCAGAACCTGGAAGACTTCCCCCACCTGCAGCGCTGGTTCAACCGCATCCTCGATCGCCCGGCAACCGCGCGCGCCTACGCCATCATCGGTCAGGTCAACCCGCCGAAATCCTGAGGTCGGCCAACCGGCCAGCATCGGCGGCTGCTCCGTTTCGGGCAGCCGCCCGGTGGCCGGCGACGGCTATTTATCCGGCCACGCAGAAATACTCTCGGCCCCGGCTTGCGCGGCACTCGCCTGCTCACTAACGTAGCGCCTTTATTGACGCTACCCCCCGCAGGAGCTTTGCCATGGCCTCGCCAGCCTTCTCACATTTTCTTCCCCGGTTCGGCGTTGCCGCGGCAGTGGCCGGCGTTCTCAGCCTGGCCGGTTGCCAGTCATGGAACACCCAGGACAGCCTGCCCCCGACCTCCGGCGTACAGCCGCTCAAGGGCCTGGCCCAGAACGTTTCGGTGCGGCGCAATGCCATGGGCATGCCGCTAATTGAAAGCAGCAGCTTCCACGATGCGCTGTTCGCCCTGGGTTACGTGCACGCCGGCGACCGCCTCAACCAGATGGTGACCCTGCGCCTGCTGGCCCAGGGCCGGCTGGCGGAAATGTCCGGTGCCGACGCGCTGGACGTCGACCGCTACATGCGCGCGGTCAACCTGAAAAACACTGCCGGCGAGCTGTACAAGGCTTCCTCACCACGGATCAAGCGCTTCTTCGAGGTCTATGCCCGCGGGGTCAACGCCTACCTGTTCCGTTACCGCGACAAGCTGCCGCCGGACCTGGCCGCCACTGGCTACAAGCCCGAATACTGGAAACCGGAAGATTCGGTGCTGATCTTCTGCCTGCTGAACTTCAGCCAGTCGGCCAACCTACCGGAAGAAATCAACGCCCTGCTGCTGGCGCAGAAAGTCGGCGCCGACAAACTCGCCTGGCTGACCCCGAGCTACCCGGACGAAGCGTTGCCCCTGGCCGAAAGCGACAAGCTCAAGGGCCTCAACCTGAACATCCCGGGCCTGGGTGAAATCGGCAGCGCCGCCAGCAAACTGGGCGAGCTCAACCCGCTGAGCGTGACCGGCGCCAGCCACTGGGCCATCGCCCCGCAGCGCAGCCGCAGCGGCCGCAGCCTGCTGGCCGCCGACAGCCAGTCGCCGGCGTGGAACCTGGTGCAGATCCGCGCCCCCAAATACCAGGCCGCGGGCGCCTCGATCGCCGGCCTGCCGATGATCGTCCAGGGCTTCAACGGCAAGGTCGCCTGGAGCCTGACCTCGGTCGCCGGCGACAATCAGGACCTGTTCCTGGAAAAACTCAAGCGCCAGGGCAACGCACTGTATTACGAGGCCAACGGCAAATGGCTGCCGGCCGTGGTGCGCAACGAAACCTACTTCGTCAAAGGCCAGCGGCCGATTCGCGAGGCGGTCTATGAAACCCGCCACGGCGCCCTGCTCAACAGCGCCAGCAATCTCAACGGCGGCTACGGCCTGGCCCTGCAACAGCCGAACCTTGCGGACGACAAGAGCCTGGACGCCTTCTTCGACCTGTCCCGGGCGCAGAACGTGGAGCAAGCCTCCGACGCCAGCCGCGAGATCCGCGCCATCGGCCTGAACATGCTGTTCGCCGATGCCAGCCATATCGGCTGGCAGGTCACCGGCCGCTTCCCCAACCGCCGCGAAGGCGAAGGCCTGCTGCCATCGCCGGGCTGGGACGGCCGCTACGACTGGGACGGTTATGCCGATCCGATGCTCCACCCCTATGACCAGGACCCAGCCCAGGGCTGGCTGGGTACCGCCAACCAGCGGGTCATCCCCCACGGTTACGGCATGCAGCTGTCCAACTCCTGGTACTACCCGGAACGTGGCGAGCGCCTGGCCGAACTGGCCGGCAGCGGCAAACACGACAGCCGCAGCATGATCGCCATGCAGTACGACCAGAACACCCCCTTCGCCGCCAAGCTGAAGAAGATGTTCGAAGCCCCTGGCATGGCGCAGCCGCTGAAGAAGGCCATCGAGGCCCTGCCCGAAGCGGACCGCGGCAAGGCCCGCGAGGCCTACAGCCGCCTGATGGCGTTCGACGGCAAACTCAGCCCGGCGTCGGCCGACGCGGCGCTCTATGAGCTGTTCCTGCAGGAAAGCGCCCGGCTGATCTTCCTTGACAAGCTGGGCCCGGAATCCGGCCCGGCCTGGAAAGCCTTCGTCGCCAACGGTGCGCTCTCCTACTCGGCCCAGGCCGACCACCTGCTGGGCCAGGAAGACAGCCCGTTCTGGGATGACAGCCGTACCCCGCAGAAGGAAGACAAACCGACGATCCTCGCCCGCAGCCTGGCCGCCGCCATCAGCGCCGGTGAACGCCAGCTCGGCAGCGACCGCAGATCCTGGCAGTGGGGCAAGCTGCACGCTTATAGCTGGAAGAACGCCAACGGCCAGGTCGTTCGCGGGCCGCTGGCGGCCGGTGGCGATC
Source organism: Pseudomonas sp. NPDC089530 (assembly GCF_050280705.1). Classification (NCBI taxonomy): domain Bacteria; kingdom Pseudomonadati; phylum Pseudomonadota; class Gammaproteobacteria; order Pseudomonadales; family Pseudomonadaceae; genus Pseudomonas; species Pseudomonas sp. NPDC089530. The sequence continues at coordinate 34,539 of NZ_JBNNVU010000030.1, forward strand.
ACAGCACCCTGAACAGTTCGCCATACGCCTGGGGCCAGGACTTCGCCGTGACCCAGGCCCCGGCGCTGCGCCTGATCGTTGATTTCAGCCAGAGCGAGCCGCTGAGCGTGATGAACAGCAGCGGCCAATCCGGCAATCCGGCCAGCCCGAACTACCTGAATGGCATCGACGGCTGGCTCAAGGGCCAGTACCTGAACTTCCCGCTGCAGCCGCAGAACTTCGACCGTCTCTACGGCAAGACCCGCCTGACCCTGACGCCAGGCAAGTAACGCCCACCCGCCCACCTCTCGCACAGGGGTGGGCGGGCTGTCACCGCACTTCCCGCTCCCTCCTCCGCCACTTCCCGACGACTGCCCTCCTTTTGGGCAGGACCATCCCGCTCCCTATTGATGCAAGGCTTCAGGCGCGCCCTGTTTTGGGGCGCGCTTTACCCGCCAAGCCCCCTTGCACCGCCTTTTAAAACACCCGTTCGGGACTCTGGTTCAGAAATTGCTACTTTCATAAGGTCTGATGCGTTGCAGTAACAGTACTAATGCGCCCCAAGCGCTCATATTGGTTTTCAGGGATTTAATAATGAAAAAAGCACTGCTGACCCTTTCTGCACTGGCTCTCTGCATGGCCGCCGGTTCCGCGCTGGCCAAGGAATACAAGGAACTGCGCTTCGGCGTCGACCCATCCTATGCACCTTTTGAATCCAAGGCCGCCGACGGCAGCCTGGTCGGCTTCGACATCGACCTGGGCAATGCCATCTGCGCCGAGCTGAAGGTCAAGTGCAAATGGGTCGAAAGCGATTTCGACGGCATGATCCCGGGCCTCAAGGCCAACAAATTCGATGGCGTGATCTCGTCCATGACCGTCACTCCAGCCCGCGAGAAAGTGATCGATTTCTCCAGCGAACTGTTCTCCGGCCCGACCTCCTTCGTGTTCAAGAAGGGCTCCGGCCTGAGCGAAGACACCGCCTCGCTCAAGGGCAAGACCGTCGGCTACGAGCAAGGCACCATCCAGGAAGCCTACGCCAAGGCCGTGCTGGACAAGGCCGGGGTGAAAACCCAGGCCTACGCCAACCAGGACCAGGTCTATGCCGACCTGATCTCCGGACGTCTGGATGCGTCGATCCAGGACATGCTGCAAGCCGAGCTGGGCTTCCTGAAGTCACCACAGGGCGCCGATTATGAAGTGAGCAAGCCGGTGGAAAGCCCGCTGCTGCCGGCCAAGACAGCTGTCGGTATCTCGAAAGGTAACAAAGAGCTCAAGGCGCTTCTGGATAAAGGTATCAAAGCGTTACACGATGATGGCACCTACGCCACCATTCAGAAAAAACACTTTGGCGACCTGAATCTCTACAGCGGTAAGTAAGCACCTGGCGCCCATCCTCGATGGGCGCCTTTTTTATCGCCACAGGTCTCTGATTTATGTTCGAAGAACTTCTGCAAACCCTTGGGCTTTCCGCCTTCAGCCTCAAGGGATTCGGTCCGTTGCTGCTGGAAGGCACCTGGATGACCATCAAGCTTTCGGTCCTGTCGCTGCTACTCAGTGTCCTGCTCGGCCTGATCGGCGCCAGCGCCAAACTCTCCCGGCTGAGCCTGGTGCGGCTGCCGGCCCAGCTCTACACCACGCTGATCCGCGGCGTACCGGACCTGGTGCTGATGCTGCTGATCTTCTACAGCCTGCAAACCTGGCTGACCTCCTTCACCAACTTCATGGAATGGGAATACATCGAGATCGACCCGTTCAGCGCCGGGATCATCACCCTGGGCTTCATTTACGGGGCGTATTTCACCGAAACCTTCCGCGGCGCGATCCTCGCCGTGCCGCGGGGCCAGGTCGAAGCCGCCACCGCCTACGGCCTCAAGCGCGGCCAGCGTTTTCGCTTCGTGATATTTCCGCAGATGATGCGGTTTGCCCTGCCCGGCATCGGTAACAACTGGATGGTGATGCTCAAGGCCACCGCGCTGGTGTCGATCATCGGCCTGGCCGACCTGGTCAAGGCGGCCCAGGACGCGGGCAAGAGCACTTACCAACTGTTCTACTTCCTGGTGCTGGCGGCCTTGATCTACCTGGTCATCACCAGCCTCTCCAACGTCGTCCTGCGCTGGCTCGAACGCCACTATGCCGCGGGCTCGCGGGAGGCCGTGCGATGATCGAGCTCCTGCAGGAATACTGGCGGCCCTTCCTCTATAGCGACGGCTACAGCATCACCGGCCTGGCGATGACGATGTGGCTGCTCAGCGCCTCGATCTTCATCGGTTTCATGGTGTCGATCCCGCTGTCCATCGCCCGGGTCTCGCCCAGGCTCTACATCCGCTGGCCGGTGCAGTTCTACACCTACCTGTTCCGCGGCACGCCGCTCTATATCCAGCTGCTGATCTGCTACACCGGCATCTACAGCATCGCCGCGGTGCGCGCCCAGCCCATGCTCGACGCGTTCTTTCGCAACGCCATGAACTGCACCATCCTCGCCTTCGCCCTGAACACTTGCGCCTACACCACGGAGATTTTCGCCGGGGCGATCCGCAGCATGGCCCACGGCGAGGTCGAGGCGGCCAAGGCCTACGGCCTCAGCGGCTGGAAGCTGTACGCCTACGTGATCATGCCCGCGGCCCTGCGCCGCTCGCTGCCTTACTACAGCAACGAAGTGATCCTGATGCTGCACTCCACCACCGTGGCCTTCACCGCGACCATCCCGGATGTGCTGAAAGTCGCCCGCGACGCCAACTCGGCGACCTTCATGACCTTCGAGTCGTTCGGCATCGCTGCACTGATCTACCTCACCGTGACCTTCGCGCTGGTCGGCCTGTTCCGTCTCGCCGAACGCCGCTGGCTGGCCTTCCTCGGGCCAACCCACTAGAACAAGGCAAACCCTCACCCATGCGCCACCAGACCCATGATCTGCTCGCCCCACTGCCGGGAACCGCGCGCCAGATCCACAGTTTCCACTTCGGCCCCGAGCGGGCCGAAGGCAAGATCTACATCCAATCGTCGCTGCACGCCGACGAACTGCCGGGCATGCTCGTGGCCTGGCACCTCAAGGCGCGCCTGGCGGAGCTGGAGGCCCAGGGCCGCCTGCACAGCGAAATCGTCCTGGTACCGGTGGCCAACCCGGTCGGCCTGGAACAGGTGCTGATGGACGTGCCGCTAGGCCGCTACGAACTGGAAAGCGGGCAGAACTTCAATCGCTGGTTCGTCGACGTGGCCGAAGAAGTCGGCAACGCTATCGAAGGCCAACTGAGCGACGACCCGCGGCACAACCGCGAACTCATCCGCGCCAGCCTGCGCAACGCCCTCGCACAGCAGACCGCCAGCACCCAGTTGCAATCCCTGCGCCTGACCTTGCAACGCCTGGCGTGCGACGCAGACATGGTGCTGGACCTGCACTGTGATTTCGAAGCCGTGGCCCACCTGTACACCACGCCCGAGGCCTGGCCGCAGGTCGAGCCCCTGGCCCGCTATATTGGCTCGGAAGCCTGCCTGCTGGCCACCGACTCCGGTGGCCAGTCGTTCGACGAATGCTTCACCCTGCTCTGGTGGCAATTGCAGCAGCGGTTCGGCGAACGGTTCGCCATTCCCCAGGGCAGCTTCTCGGTCACCGTCGAGCTGCGCGGCCAGGGTGACGTCAACCATGGCCTGGCCAGCCTGGATTGCCAGGCGGTGCTGGATTACCTGACCCATTTCGGTGCCATTGCCGGCGAGGCGCCAGCCCTGCCCGAACTGCCCTACCCGGCCACCCCGCTGGCCGGCGTCGAGCCGGTGGCCACACCCGTGGGCGGCCTGCTGGTGTTCACCGCCCTGCCGGGGGAATACCTGGAGGCCGGGCAGCAGATCGCCGAAGTCATCGACCCGATCAACGACCGGGTCACCGCCATTCGCTGTCGCAGCGCCGGCCTGCTCTACGCCCGCTCGCTGCGCCGCATGGCCACGGCCGGCATGGTGATCGCCCATGTCGCCGGCCACGAGGCCTACCGCAGCGGCTACCTACTTTCGCCTTGAGGATGCATGCCATGTACAAACTGACCATCGAAGGCCTGCATAAATGCTACGGCGACAACGAGGTGCTCAAAGGGGTTTCGCTCAAGGCGAAAACCGGCGACGTGATCAGCCTGATCGGCGCCAGCGGCTCGGGCAAAAGTACTTTCCTGCGTTGCATCAACTTCCTGGAAACCCCGGACGACGGCGCCATGAGCCTGGACGGCCAGCCGGTCCGCATGGTCAGCGACCGCCACGGCATGCACGTGGCCGACGCCCATGAACTGCAGCGCATCCGCACCCGCCTGGCCATGGTGTTCCAGCACTTCAACCTGTGGAGCCACATGACCGTGCTGGAGAACATCACCATGGCGCCACGCCGGGTGCTGGGCGTCAGCAAGCACGAGGCCGAGGAGCGCGCCCGGCGCTACCTGGACAAGGTCGGTCTGCCCCCCCGGGTGGCCGGCCAGTACCCGGCCTTTCTCTCCGGCGGCCAGCAGCAGCGGGTGGCGATTGCCCGGGCCCTGGCCATGGAACCGGAAGTGATGCTGTTCGACGAACCCACCTCGGCCCTCGACCCGGAGCTGGTGGGCGAAGTGCTCAAGGTGATCCAGGGCCTGGCCGAGGAAGGCCGGACCATGATCATGGTCACCCACGAGATGAGTTTTGCCCGCAAGGTGTCGAGCCAGGTGCTGTTCCTGCACAAAGGCCTGGTGGAAGAGGAAGGCGCGCCGGAAGAGGTGCTGGGCAATCCGAAGAGCGAGCGCCTGAAGCAGTTCCTCAGCGGCAACCTGAAATAGGCCCTGCCCGACGATAGACAAAGGCCAGCCCGCCGGGATCGCGATGGAACCCAAGCGGGCTGGCTTTTTTCAACGGGTGGCGTCACTCAGGCGACAGGACCGGGAGGCGGCTCGTCCGGCAGGGTCGGCTCGCCGGGTTCGCTCGGCTCGGCGGGTTGCGGGGAGTCTGGGTCGGGCTGACCGGGAATGCCGCCGGCCATGCCAGGGTGCGCCAGCAATGACCAGGCCAGGAGGCCGACCTGATTGGGCTCAAGTCTGGCAATTGCGGCACTTACAAGCGGATCGATCTTCATGGGGCACTCCTGAGCGATGCACAATCCGCTGTGCGCAAACCGGGGCAGTCCTCTGAATAGAGTATCTGCCCGCCAAGGAATTCCCGCTACTTGATCGGACGGCGAACTCAGGTACGCGGCAGGGTCACTCCACGCTGGCCCTGGTATTTGCCGCCACGGTCCTTATAGGAGACTTCGCACTCTTCGTCGGACTCCAGGAACAGCATCTGCGCCACGCCTTCATTGGCGTAGATCTTCGCCGGCAAGGTGGTGGTGTTGGAGAACTCCAGGGTCACGTGGCCTTCCCACTCAGGCTCGAGAGGGGTGACGTTGACGATGATGCCGCAACGGGCATAGGTGCTCTTGCCCAGGCAGATGGTCAGCACGTTGCGCGGAATGCGGAAGTACTCGACGGTACGGGCCAGGGCAAAGGAGTTGGGCGGAATGATGCACACGTCGCTCTTGACGTCGACGAAGCTGCCGGCGTCGAAGTTTTTCGGATCGACGGTGGCCGAATTGATGTTGGTGAACACCTTGAACTCATCGGCGCAGCGCACATCGTAGCCGTAGCTCGAAACGCCGAAGGAAATCAGGCGGTCCGCGCCTTCGCCGCGCATCTGGCGCTCCACGAAAGGCTCGATCATGCCGTGCTCTTGCGCCATGCGGCGAATCCACTTGTCCGATTTGATGCTCATGGCGGGTGTCCTGAAATAGCGAGGTGGAAAAAACTGTCCGGCATCTTACCGGGGTGTGCCTGCGGGTTCAAAGTCTGGACCGCTTTTCTCGCTGCAGGCCGCAATACTGGCGGGCTGGAGAGCATCCGCCACACCGCCAGTCACTAAAAGCGCGAATCCTTCGCAAAGAACATTGGCAGGTTCTGGAAAAAGGGTTAAGGTGGCGCCACTGTGCTGCTTGTGTCACTGAGAATCTCTACACGATGTTGAATTTCGATCCAACCATCTCCAGAATTTTTCCTGCTCTTTGCACTCAGTCTCGGCCAGGGCTTTTCCCGAGTCGCAGTTAACTTTGTCCAAGGAGATACACCATGTCCAATCGCCAAACCGGTACCGTTAAGTGGTTCAACGATGAGAAAGGCTTCGGCTTCATCACTCCACAATCCGGTGACGACCTGTTCGTACACTTCAAAGCCATCCAGGCTGACGGTTTCAAAACCCTGAAAGAAGGCCAGCAGGTTTCTTTCATCGCTACCCGCGGTCAGAAAGGCATGCAAGCTGAAGAAGTTCAAGTTATCTAACTTGTACTGAACAGTAAAAAGCCCCGCCCTCGAAGCGGGGCTTTTTTGTGCCCGGGTGTTTTTGCCTAACGGCGCCCTGGCTATATGATTCGCCCCCTGGACCATTACACGGAAACAGCAGGATGCCGTTCAAACACTGGAAGTTGTTGAGCGCAGCGGTGCTTACATTCACCCTCCCTCTCACACTCAACGCCACACCCCGCCCCGACCATCCGACGATCATCGTCAGCATGGATAGAGGCTCCAGCTACATTGCCATGGACTCGCAACAACAACCCCAACTGCGGCTCGCGGTGCTGCTGGAGCTCTCCAACGCCCATCGTTGTGGGAGCAACGAGGTCTATCTCACGCCGGAATCCGCGGGCATCCCCGAAAAATCATTCTCCAGAGCCCTGGGAGAAATCCAGCAACTGATCGATCAGCAGATCCCGCTGCTGCTGACCCTTTCGGAGTGCGACGGAAAGCGCGCCTTTTTCGAAAAAGTCCGGCCCTGTACCCCTCAGGAATGCAGTGATCTGACGGCATCCCTGGTCGACGGCAAGCTCTACCTCGACGAGCGGTATGCACCAACGGGCCGAGGCCAGGCCTCGTACTACCTGACGATGCCGATGAGCTACGACAAGCGGCAAAAAGCCTGGCACGCGAAAGTCTTCTACGTCGAATCGGGCACCCTGCGCCGGGACTATTTCGTCAACGCCGAGGACTTCGTTTCAGGCAAGGCCGTTCACGCCTCGAAAACCTACTATCCGGACGGTCAGGTCGGCCAGAGCATTGACTATGACGTCGACGGCAAGCGTCAGGGAGAGGTTCTGACCTACTCCGAGAGCGGTGTCGTGGTTGAACGCTCGAACTATCTGGACGATCTCCTCGAGGGCTGGCAGACCACCTACCACGACAATGGGAAAGTCGCCGAATCCTATAACTGGCACCAGGACAAACGCGTCGACGGCGAATACCTGGAGTACGACGAGAACGGCAAGCTGGTCGGCCGTATCAACTACCGGGCAAATCTGCTGGACGGTCCAATTACCAGCTACTACCCGGACGGTCGACTGAAAAACAGCGGACAGTTCGTTGCCGGTAATAAAGTCGGGCCCAGCCCGTCCTACTACCCTGATGGCACTCTGGAAGGCACCGTCGATTACGTCGACAACCAGCCCGTGGGCTGGCAGGTCGAGTACCACCCCAATGGCAAGGTAAAACAGAAGCAATTCAACGACGAACACGGCACCCAGCGCAGTTATGCCCTGTGGAACGAACAGGGCGTGCAGACCCTCCAGTGGCAATGGGATGAGCAGCACCGCGAGCAGGGCGATTTCAAGGAGTGGTACGACAATGGCCGACTCAAGGACCACAAGATCTACAAGGACGCAAAACTGCAAGGCTCTGCGGTTACCTGGTACGAAAACGGTCAGATGAAGTCATCCACGGATTACCTCGATGGCCAGGAACACGGCTGGATGCGCTTCTGGAACGAAGACGGCAGCCCACAAAGCGAATGCCAGTACCAGGCAGGCGCCCGTCAAGGCGCCTGCAGCTGAGCCGGACGTAACGCAGCTCTGCTGATACCGCTCCCCCCCCAAGACAGTCCCGCCGGTGCAAACCACGGGACTGGCTCATTCAGGATTCGCAACGTCACCAAGTCACGCCAAAACCCGCGGTATAGCGAGTCTTGTCGAGGTCGCTGTCCCTGGTGCCGCTGATGATGTCCCGTTCGGCCTTGAGATTGAGCGACGCCCAGTCCGTGACCTTGTAGCGCAGACCGACTTCGGCATCCAGGGCGTAATTGGCCACATCGGACAGCGGCTTGCCCACCTCGCCATTGGTAAACAACTCGACCCGTTTGCCGATCAGGTAGCGGTTGTAGTCCCACTTCACGGCCAGGGAATAGAAGTTGTCCGTCCCGCCGTCCCGGTATTCGTAGTCGGAGCGGTTGAACAGCGATCCCAGGGAAAACGCGCCCAGTTCGTCATCCCAGAACTGGTAGCCCGGGCCGGTACCCATCACCCGCTGGCGCGACAGCTCCTCGATCTTGTCACGCTTGTAGTTCAACCGGCCCTGCCAGAACCATTGGTCGGTCAAGAAGCGATCCAGGGCGTACTCGGTGCGCCAGTTGTCGGTGGTGACGGCATCGTTCTGGAACTTGCGGTTGTACTCGCCCTCCGCCGTATGTCGCCATTTGCCATGCCGGGCCGAGGTCTTGAAGTCGATGTCATAGTCGTCGGTGTCCTTGTCCGCCCGCTGATAATCCAGCGCCATGTCGACATTACCCTTCCACACCAGGTCCTCGACCACCGGCCTGGGCTTCATGATCTGCTGGATGCTCGCCAGCTCCACGGTCCTCGGCGCCTCGCCATTGGCCAGGGTGACCTTGCCGTCCTCCGCCGCGTGCAGGGATTTGGCCTTTTCGCCGCTGTAGGCGTCCTGCTTGACCAGCAACTCCTGGTCGCTTTCCAGGGTCTTGACCTGTTTCCAGTCGATCGGGATGGCCCCGGCATAGTCCGTCTGGATCAGTAACTTGCCACCATCGAAGACTTTGATCTTGCCACTCAGACGGTCACCGTTCTTCAACCACACGGTGTCGGCGAGCAAAGGGCTGGAAGCACTGAAAACAACAAGGCACAGCAAGATTCTGGACAACATAAACAGATACAGGACTCGAGTTTGCGAAAAAAACCGGCATTATCCTCTCAGATAAGGCGTCAGGTAGGACTGACTCGACTATCTATAGTGAGTTCAACTTTTCACCGGTTAATACGCCCTTTGTCCTACAGACGCTTTACAGGCCCGCAGCAGGAAATCCGAACGTGATCGAACCGCCCGACAGCACCCAGAGTCCCGCCGAAATCCGACGCACGGCGCTCTACCTGACCCTCGCCCAAGTCCCGGAAGGCAAGGTGGTCAGTTATGGGCAACTGGCGGAAATGGCCGGCCTGGGTCGCGCCGCACGCTGGGTCGGACGCACCCTCAGCCAGTTGCCCCCTGACACCACCCTGCCCTGGCACCGCGTGCTGGGCGCGGGCGGGCGCATCAGCCTGCCCGCGGGCAGTGCTTCGGGCGACGAGCAGCGTGCGCGATTGCGCATGGAAGGTGTATCGATCCTGAACAATCGGGTGGATATTCGGCGCCATGGCTGGCGTCCGGTAGAGCACAGCGGTTAGAGTGCGCGCTTTGTTTCCGTAATTCTTGAGGCAGACTCCAGCCCATGCCCCGTAAAACCTGGCGCGCCGCGCTCGCCGCCTATGCCAGCCCCTCGACGCTCGTGCTGTTGCTGCTTGGTTTCGCCGCCGGCCTGCCTTACATGCTGGTGTTTTCGACACTCTCAGTCTGGTTGCGCGAAGCCGGCGTGGCTCGCGAGACCATCGGCTACGCCAGCCTGATCGGCCTGGCCTACGCCTTCAAATGGGTCTGGTCGCCCTTGCTCGACCAATGGCGCCTGCCGCTGCTGGGCAAACTCGGGCGCCGCCGCTCCTGGCTGGTCCTGTCGCAATCGCTGGTGATTCTCGGGCTGATCGGCATGGGTTTCTGCGACCCGCAAAAACACCTGTCCTGGCTGATCGCCATTGCCGTTATCGTCGCCTTCGCCTCGGCCACCCAGGACATCGCGGTGGACGCCTACCGCCTGGAAATCGCCGAAGACAACCGCCAGGCGGCCCTGGCCGCCAGCTATATGTCCGGCTATCGCGTCGCCGCCCTGTTGGCCACCGCCGGCGCCCTGTTCTTCGCCGAAGGCTTCGGCTCCACCGGCTTCAGCTACAAGCATGCGGCCTGGACCGGCACCTACGTACTGTTCGGCGTACTGATGGTTCCGGCCCTGCTGACCACCCTGTTCATGCGCGAACCGCCGGTGCCGCTGCGCACCCAGCTGTCGGCCGGGCGCTACAGCTTCATGCACCAGTTGGTGTCGGTATTCGTCCTGATCGTGCTGCTGGTGTCCGTGCCGGCCATGTTCACCCAGCTGTACAACACCGATTTCGCCAGTGTGCTGTTCAACGGCGTCAGCCTGCTGGACCTGCTGCTGGAAGACCGCGCGTTCCTGCGCGCCATTCTCTACATCATCCTCACGTCGCTGTGTCTGTCGGCCATGGGCCGCCGCGGCCTGGCCCCGGTGCTGACGCCGGTCAACGACTTCATCCTGCGCTACCGCTGGCAAGCCTTGCTGTTGCTGGGCCTGATCGCCACCTATCGGATGTCGGACACGGTGATGGGGGTGATGGCCAACGTGTTCTATATCGACCAGGGCTTCACCAAGGACCAGATCGCCAGCGTCAGCAAGATTTTCGGCCTGATCATGACCCTGGTCGGTGCCGGCATGGGCGGCCTGCTGATCGTGCGCTTCGGCATCCTGCCGATCCTGTTCATCGGCGGCGCCGCCTCCGCCGCGACCAACCTGCTGTTCCTGATGCTCGCCGACATGGGCCCCAACCTGCAGATGCTGGTGGTGACCATCTCCCTGGACAACTTCAGCTCGGGCATGGCCACGTCGGCCTTCGTCGCCTACCTGTCGAGCCTGACCAACCTCAAGTTCTCGGCGACCCAGTACGCCCTGCTCAGCTCGATCATGCTGCTGTTGCCGCGCCTGATCGGCGGTTATTCGGGGGTCATGGTGGAGAAGTTCGGCTATCACGACTTCTTCATGATCACCGCCCTGCTCGGCGTGCCGACCCTGATCCTGATCGCCCTGCACTGGTTCCAGGAAAGCCGCCGCGCCGAGCCGCCAGCCCCCGAAGCCACGCCCGAAGCCGCGCCGCCGGCCGCCGTCATCGGCGAAGAGCCGTAGGAATCCCCTGGGCGCGCCGGCACTCGTCCGGCGCCCCGGCCTCCCCCCGGCCGCAATCCTGTACGCCAGCGGATCTCGCCCGTACAATGCTCCGTCACTTCCAGTCTTCAGCAACCGACAACGGCCTACCATGCGTACCAGTCAATTTTTGCTCGCCACACAGAAAGAAACGCCTTCCGATGCGGTCGTGATCAGCCATCAGTTGATGCTGCGCGCCGGCATGATCCGCAAACTGGCCTCGGGCCTGTACACCTGGCTCCCGATGGGCCTGCGGGTCATGCGCAAGGTCGAAGCCATCGTTCGTGAAGAAATGAACGCCGCCGGCTCGCTTGAAGTGTTGATGCCGAGCACCCAGCCGGCTGAACTGTGGCAGGAATCCGGTCGCTGGGAGGAGTACGGCCCTGAACTGCTGCGCTTCAAGGATCGTCACGGCCGCGATTTCTGTGCCGGCCCGACCCACGAAGAAGTGATCACCGATCTGGCCCGCAACGAGCTGAGCAGCTATAAGCAGCTGCCGATCAACCTGTACCAGATCCAGACCAAATTCCGCGATGAAATCCGCCCACGCTTCGGCCTGATGCGCGGTCGCGAGTTCATCATGAAGGACGCCTACTCCTTCCACGCCGACCAGGCGTCGCTGCAGGTCACCTACGACCGCATGCACCAGGCGTACTGCAACGTGTTCACCCGCCTGGGCCTGAAATTCCGTCCGGTGGAAGCAGACAACGGCTCCATCGGCGGCGCCGGCTCCCATGAGTTCCACGTGCTGGCCGAGTCCGGCGAAGACGACATCGTCTTCAGCAACGGTTCCGACTACGCCGCGAACATCGAGAAAGCCGAGGCCGTGCCACGGGAAACCTCGCGCCCTGCGCCAAGCGAAGCCCTGCGGCTGGTCGACACCCCTGACGCAAAAACCATCGCGCAGCTGGTGGAAGGCTACAACCTGCCGATCGAAAAGACCGTCAAGACCCTGGTGGTGCACGCCGAAGAAGCCGGCAAGCTGATCGCCCTGATCATCCGTGGCGACCACGAGCTGAACGAAATCAAGGCCGCCAACCAGCCAGGCGTCGCCAGCCCGCTGGTCATGGCCTCGGAAACCGAACTGCGGGACGCCATCGGCGCCGGCGCTGGCTCCCTGGGCCCGCTGAACCTGCCGCTGCCGATCATCATCGACCGCTCGGTGGCCCTGATGAGCGACTTCGGTATCGGCGCGAACGTCGACGACAAGCACTACTTCGGCTTCAACTGGGAACGCGACATGGCGATCCCGACCGTGGCCGACCTGCGTAACGTTGTCAGCGGCGACCCGAGCCCGGACGGCAAGGGCACCCTGGAAATCAAGCGCGGCATCGAAGTCGGGCACATCTTCCAGCTGGGCAACAAGTACAGCAAGGCGATGAAGTGCGAAGTGCTGGGCGAGAACGGCAAGCCGGTCACCCTGGAAATGGGTTGCTACGGCATCGGCGTGTCCCGCGTGGTAGCAGCCGCCATCGAGCAGAACAACGACGCGAACGGCATCATCTGGAGCGACACCCTGGCGCCGTTCCAGATCGCCCTGGTGCCGCTGCGCTATGAAACCGAGCAGGTTCGCGAAGCCACCGACAAGCTGTACGCGGAACTCACCGCCGCCGGCTTCGAAGTGCTGCTGGACGATCGCGACAAGAAGACCAGCCCGGGCATCAAGTTCGCGGACATGGAGCTGATCGGCATTCCACACCGGATCGTGGTCAGCGACCGCGGCCTTGCCGAAGGCAACCTGGAATACAAGAGCCGTACCGAAGCCGAGGCGCAAGCGCTGCCAGTGGCTGACGTCGTGTCCTTCCTCCAAGCCCGTATCCGTCGCTGAAACCAGATAGAGAAGTCATGTTCAAGCGAAACACCTTAGGCCTCGGTGGCGCCGCCTTGTGCGGCGCCCTGCTGGTCAGCGGCTGCGCCAACCAGATGTCGCAACGCAGCGAACACGAGGAGCGTGTCGAGCGTAAATTGCTCGACCACAGCCTGCAGATCGATGTCGGTGAGCCTAAGGTGCTTGAGCTGCCGCAACGCCGGGTACGCATCCACGAGCAGAAGACCTTCGAAGTCACCGAATTCGAAGTCACCCGCCGCTACGATCGCTACACCCCCTATCAACCCTGGCGGGAGCTCTATGAGATTCCCTTGGGCGCGGTAGCGGTGGTCGCCGGGGTCGGCGCCAATGTGGTCAACGTGTTCGCCCTGGGCAACCTGCCGGACAGCGTCACCAAGGACTGGATCAACTACGGCGTGGCCGGGCTCAACCCGTTCATGAACGTGCAGTCCCATGGCCGGGCGCAACAGAACCTGGCGGGGATCGATGAAGTCCAGCGCGACAAGCGCGTGGAGTATTCGAGCCTGCCCTGGAGCGAGCGTCCGGTACAAGTCAAGGCCGGCAAGGAAACCTTCGAGCTGAGCACCGACCGCAACGGCATCCTGCGCCTGAACCTGTTGGACAGCCCGTTTTCCGAGCAGGACCTGAAACATGTCGGCAAGCTGCAGATCAGCGTCGCGGATGCTCAGGACGACGTGCATTCCGACTCGTCGCTGGAAATCAGCAACACCCTGCGCAGCAAGTTGCTCGAGGCACACAACCTGATCTACGACGACCTCGAAGACGACGAAGTGAGCCAGTGGGTGCACCGGGTCAAGCGTCTCTCCGAGCTGGGCCTGGAAGAAGAAGCCAGCGAACTGGAGCAGAGCCTGATCGAGCTGACCCGCAACGATCCGGAGTTGCAAAGCGAGTTTCTCAAGTCGCTGACCAAGAACGCCGGCCGCCTGGTCGCCGATCCGGGCGCCAATTGATTTAGCAGCCATGGCAAGCCAGCTCGCCCCTGCACAGAACCTGTAGGGGCGAGCTGGCTCGCCATGCTGTTCTCAGGAACGGCCGAACAACTCCAGCTGTTCATGCCCGCCCCGCAGATCCTGCAGACGCACGCCAATCCCCAATAGCCTTACCGGCCTGTCCCCGCGCTTGAACGCCTGGGTCAAGAGCTGCCGGTAACTGTCCAGATCCCGCCCGGCTCCCGCCTGCTCGAGGGTGGTCTGGGTGAAATCGTGAAACTTCACTTTGACGAAGGGCTTGCCCGGACGGTAACTGCTGTCGATCCGCTCGATCCGGCCGGCCAGGGTCTGCATCAGCTCCGGGAGCTTGTCCAGGCAGCTCTGCAGATCGGGCAGGTCGACGTCGTAGGTGTTTTCCACGCTGATGGATTGGCGACGACTGTCGTTCTGCACCGGCCGCTCATCGATACCCCGGGCCAGGTTCCACAAACGCTCGCCAAAACTGCCGAACTCGCGCACCAGCGCCAGCTTGCTCCATTCCCGCAGTGCCTCGCAGTTGACGATGCCCAGACGCCCCAACTTGTCGGCCGTGACCTTGCCCACGCCATGCAGCTTGTTGACCGGCAAGGCCGACACGAAATCCTCGACCTGGTCCGGGGTGATCACGAACAGGCCGTTGGGCTTTTTCCAGTCGCTGGCGATCTTGGCCAGGAACTTGTTCGGCGCCACCCCGGCCGACACCGTGATGTGCAGCTGATTGGACACCCGCCGGCGAATGTCCTGGGCGATGCGCGTGGCGCTACCGGCGAAACTGGGGCTGTCGGAAACGTCCAGGTAGGCTTCGTCCAGGGACAAGGGCTCGATCAGGTCGGTGTAGTCGCGAAAGATCGTATGAATCTCTTTCGACGCCTCGCGGTAGGCCTCCATGCGCGGCTTGACGATCAGCAGGTCGGGGCACAGCGTCAGCGCATGCCGCGAGGACATGGCCGAGCGTACCCCAAAGGCGCGGGCCTCATAGTTACAGGTGGCGATCACTCCGCGGCGCTCCGCCGAACCGCCCACCGCCATGGGCCTGCCGGCCAATTGCGGGTCGTCGCGCATTTCGATGGCGGCATAGAAGCAATCGCAGTCGATGTGAATGATTTTGCGCTGCGTCATATAAAGACAGGGTTCATGGAGGCAAGAGGTCGAACATGAAACATGGCGACAGTATCTCACCGGGAACTGTATATAGCACCAGTAGTTTGATTTCTCCTGTCGGCCGCCAGAAAAATCGCACCTTGAATTTACTTCCTCAATCGGCCAAAGCCCTTCAATAGAGCTGAAAGCCTTGTGTGGCATGCTCTCAAGGCCGATTCGCCTGCTGCTTTCGCAAGCTAAGCGCTTGAACAGGAACAGTTTTTCTCACCCCAGGGGTTGACAAGCCGCCGATTCTCTGTAGAATGCCGCCACATCAGACGCGGGATGGAGCAGCCTGGTAGCTCGTCGGGCTCATAACCCGAAGGTCGTCGGTTCAAATCCGGCTCCCGCAACCAAACATCGAAAAAGGCCACTTGAAAAAAGTGGCCTTTTTTGTGCGCGCCTGTTTTACCCCCAGCCTCCGAACCGAGGCCGCCTGAAAAACAAAACCCCTTGTACCACCGAGACTTAACCCGCTTTGCAGGTTATGCAGCATTTATTTGACTCATCTGAGCATTAACAGTTGACACCCGAGCATTCGCCTGTAGAATGCCGCCCCACAGACGCGGGATGGAGCAGCCTGGTAGCTCGTCGGGCTCATAACCCGAAGGTCGTCGGTTCAAATCCGGCTCCCGCAACCAAACATCAAGAAAGGCTACTCGAAAGAGTGGCCTTTTTTGTATCTGTCGAAAAAATCTTTTCGCAACAATGACCTGGCAATCTGCCACGAACCGTCAGCCGTCTCCCCATTCTCTCCAACCCGCTATGCTCATCCCCAGGCTGCTACATGAAACCCTCTGCGCCCGGGCTCGCAGGGCCATGGCGAGACGCGTTAATATTTGAAACTTTTTTTTCTGCAGGGATTGGTAACTTGGCTGGATACCCCCATCCTGTCGCGCACAATCCACGAGGTGATTGATGCGCGCCAACTCGTCTGACTCACAAGACACCGATACCGTTACAGCGAACCCACCGGTCGCGGCCACCCGCCTGCACTGGCTGGAGCTGTTGAGCAAATACCGCCAGCCCATCGGCATGGTCGTCACCCTGCTGCTGTTCGGTATCGCCCTGATTGCCTGTCGTCACCTGCTCAGCGAGCTGGATCTGTACGCCCTGCATGACTCGATTCTCGACGTACCGAAACCAGCCCTGCTCGGCGCCCTGGCCGCAACGGTCGCCGGCTTCGTCATCCTGCTCGGCTACGAATGGTCCGCCAGTCGTTATGCCGGGGTGAACCTGCCGCCGCGCACCCTGGCCCTGGGGGGCTTCACCGCTTTTGCCATCGGCAACGCCATCGGCCTGTCGCTGCTCTCCGGCGGCTCGGTGCGCTACCGACTCTACGCCCGGCATGGCGTGGGAGCCGGCGATGTCGCCCACATGACGCTGTTCGCCAGCCTGTCCCTGGGTTGCGCCCTGCCCCCTCTCGCAGCCCTGGCAACCCTGAGCAACCTGCCCGCGGCCGCCACCGCCCTAGGTCTGTCCGAAGGCCTGCTGGCGAGCATCGCCGGTGCCGTCCTGCTGCTCTGCGCGGTACTGGTCACCGGCATCTACCGCCGTCGCCTGCCCGAGCAGCCACTGCCGGACAACCTGCTGGTCAAGGCCGGCCGCCGCACCCTGCGCCTGCCGGGCCGCAGCCTGACCCTCCTGCAACTGGTCATCACCGCCCTGGACGTCGCCGCAGCCGCCACCGTGCTGTATCTGCTGCTGCCTGAAGCACCGCCCTTCGGCGCCTTCCTGCTGGTCTACCTGCTGGCCCTGGCAGCCGGTGTACTCAGCCACGTACCCGGCGGCGTCGGGGTGTTCGAAGCCATTCTGCTGGCGGCCTTCGCCGACAAACTCGGCGCCGCCCCACTGGCCGCCGCGTTGCTGCTGTACCGGCTGATCTACGTGATCCTGCCGATGCTGGTGGCCTGCGTACTGCTGCTGATCAACGAGGCTCAGCGCCTGTTCCAGACCCGTCAGTCGCTGCGGGTGGCCTCAGGCCTGGCGGCGCCGATCCTCGCCGTACTGGTGTTCCTGTCCGGCGTGGTGTTGCTGTTTTCCGGTGCGACCCCGGAAATCGACACCCGCCTGCAGCACATCGGCTTCCTGATTCCCCATCGCCTGGTGGATGCCTCGCACTTCGGCGCCAGCCTGATCGGCGTCCTGTGCCTGCTGCTGGCCCAAGGCCTGCGCCGGCGCCTGTCCGCGGCCTGGATCCTGACCACCATCCTGCTGCTGGTCGGCGCCGTGCTCTCGCTGCTCAAGGGTTTCGACTGGGAAGAAGCCAGCCTGATGACCCTGACCGCCAGCCTGCTGGCGATCTTCCGGCGCTCCTTCTACCGGCCGAGCCGCCTTACCGAACTGCCGTTCTCGCCGCTGTACCTGGTGGCCAGCGTATGCGTGCTGGGCGCGTCGATCTGGCTGCTGCTGTTCGCCTACCAGGACGTGCCCTACAGCCATCAACTGTGGTGGCAGTTCACCCTCGACGCCGACGCCCCGCGGGGCCTGCGCTCACTGCTGGGGGCCGCGGTGCTGCTGGTGGTGGTGTCCCTGACCTGGCTGCTGCGCACCGCGCGCCCGGTGATTCACCTGCCCAACAGCGAGGAACTGGACCGCGCGGCGAAGATCCTCATGGCCTCTTCCCAGCCCGACGGCGGCCTGTCCCTGACCGGCGACAAGGCCCTGCTGTTCCACCCCAACGACGACGCCTTCCTGATGTACGCCCGGCGCGGCCGCAGCCTGGTGGCGCTGTACGACCCGGTCGGACCGACCCAGCAACGGGCCGAGATGATCTGGCAGTTCCGCGACCTGTGCGACGTGCACCATGCCCGCCCGGTGTTCTACCAGGTGCGTGCGGAAAACCTGCCGTACTACATGGACATCGGCCTGACCGCGATCAAGCTCGGCGAAGAAGCCCGGGTCGACCTGAACCGCTTTGATCTCGAGGCCAAGGGCAAGGAGATGAAAGACCTGCGCTACACCTGGAACCGTGGTACCCGGGACGGCCTGAGCCTGGACATCCACGAGGCCGGGCATGCGCCGATGGACGAGCTGAAAGTCATTTCCGACGCCTGGTTGACCGGCAAGAATGTCCGCGAAAAAGGCTTCTCCCTCGGCCGTTTCAGCGAGGACTACCTCAAGCACTTCCGTATCGCGATCATCCGTTTTGAAGGGCGTCCGGTGGCCTTCGCCAACCTGCTCGAGACCTATAGCCATGACCTGGCCAGCCTTGACCTGATGCGCGCCCACCCGGATGCTCCGAAGCTGACCATGGAATTCATGATGGTCGGCCTGATCCAGCATTATAAAAATCATGGATATGCACGCTTCAGCCTGGGCATGGTGCCGTTGTCGGGTCTACAACCCCGGCGTGGCGCGCCATTGACTCAGCGCCTTGGATCGATGGTTTTCCGTCGGGGTGAGCAGCTGTACAACTTCCAAGGGTTGCGCCGTTTCAAAGACAAATTCCAGCCTGACTGGGAACCTCGTTACATGGCCGTGCCCGCCGGACTGGATCCGCTAGTGGCGCTGGCCGATACCGCCGCCCTGATTGCGGGCGGCCTGACTGGATTGGTGAAACGCTGATGATTCAACGCTCCTGGCGGTATGTATTAGCCACCCTGGCGGTGGTTGCCCTGATAGCGGGAGGCGGCTACTGGTACTGGAATCGTCCGGCGCCCCAGCCGATCCTGGAACACCTGGCCCAGGCCGATGGTTCGAGCCTGACCCGCGTCACCCCCGCCACCCAGGCCAAGGCCCGGGTGGCCGTGGCCGTCCTCGCCGACGAAGCCCTGACCGATACCCAACTCATGGCCCTGAGCCGTGGCGGCGCGGCGCAGATCATTCAGGTGATCCTGCCCAAGGACGACTGCAAGGCCCAGGAACAAGCCCTGCAGAACGCCCTGGGCCAACTCAAGGGCCCGGCGACCCTGGTCAGCGGCATCGGCCCTGGCGCGGCCCTGGCCTGGCGCTGGATCGCCACCCAGAACGACGACAAGGCCCAGGCGGTGTCGGTGGGCTTCACCATCAACCCGGCGCCGGGCTGCACCGACCCGCTGCCCAAGACCCTGGCCCACGGCCACTGGCTGGTGGCCTGGAACGACAACCCGGATGACGAAAGCGCCGGCTTCGTGCGCGACACCCCGAATGCCAGCACCAGCATCAGCGACTACGACATTCACCTGCCGCAAGTGCTGAACAACGAGCTGCGCAAGCTGCTGGTGGGTTCGGACAACGGCGGCCTGAACATCCCGGTGGTCGAAGTACCGGCCGGCCAGGCCAAGGACACCGTGACCCTGTTCCTCTCCGGCGACGGCGGCTGGCGCGACCTGGACCGCGACGTGGCCGGCGAGATGGCCAAGATCGGCTACCCGGTGGTGGGCATCGACACCCTGCGCTACTACTGGCAGCACAAGACCCCGGAACAGAGCGCCACTGACCTGACCGAACTGATGCAGCACTACCGGCAGAAATGGGGCACCAAACGCTTCGTGCTCACCGGTTACTCGTTCGGCGCCGACGTCTTGCCCGCCATCTACAACCGCCTGCCGGAAGCCGAGCAGCAGCGGATCGACGCCATTATCCTGCTGGCCTTCGCCCGCACCGGCAGCTTCGAGATCGAAGTCGAAGGCTGGCTGGGCAACGCCGGCAAGGAAGCCGCCACCGGCCCGGAAATGGCCAAGTTGCCAGCGGCCAAGGTGGTGTGCATCTACGGCGAGGAAGAAGTCGACGAAAGCGGCTGCACCGACAAGACCGCCGTGGGCGAAGCCATGAAGCTGCCGGGCGGCCACCACTTCGACGAGAACTACCCGGCCCTGGCCCAGCGCCTGGTGAACGTCATCGAGAAACGCCAGGGCAAGGACAAGGTCGCCGAAGAGTGATCTGAATGGCCCAGACAAAAGCCCCCGCTGCCCACCGGCACCGGGGGCTTTTTCATATCCCCTTGTAGGAGCGAGCTTGCTCGCGATAGCAGCCTGCCTGCCCCCCCGTGCTGCCCTGGCGTTTATCGCGAGCAAGCTCGCTCCTACAGGGACTACAAAAAAGCCCCCGTCACCAGGTCGGTGACGGGGGCTTCTGTTATCGCGGCGGCTTACATCTCGATCTGTGTACCCAACTCGATCACCCGGTTCACCGGCAGCTTGAAGAAGCGCAGGTTGCCGTTGGCGTTCTTCAGCATGAAGGCGAACAGCGTCTCGCGCCAACGGGCCATGCCGACCATCTTGGAAGAGATGACCGTCTCGCGGCTGAGGAAGTAGGTAGTGCGCATCGGGCTGAAGTCCAGCTCGTCCAGATGGCACAGCTTCAGCGCCTCAGGCACGTCCGGCTCGTCGGTGAAACCGAAGTGCAGGATCACCCGGAAGAAGCCTTCGCCATAGGAGTCCACCTCGAAGCGGCGTTGGGTCGGTACCCGTGGGATGTCTTCATAGACCACGGTCAGCAGCACCACTTGCTCGTGCAACACCTGGTTATGCAGCAGGTTGTGCAACAGCGCGTGGGGTACGGCGTCGGAGCGCGCAGTGAGGAACACCGCGGTGCCCTGCACCCGATGCGGTGGCTGCACACGGATGCTGTTGATAAAGATCGGCAGCGGCAACGCGCCCTCGCCGAGGCGTTCCATCAACAGTTCCTTGCCTCGTTTCCAGGTGGTCATCAGGACGAACAGCACAATCCCCGCCAATACCGGGAAAGCACCGCCCTGGAAGATTTTCGGTACGTTGGCGGCGAAGAACAGCCCGTCCACCAGCAGGAACCCCACCAGGATCGGCACCGTCAGTACCGGCGACCATTTCCACAGCAACAGCATCACCGCCGACACCAGGATACTGGTGATCAGCATGGTCCCGGTCACTGCCACGCCATAGGCCGAAGCCAGCGCGCCCGAGGACTCGAAGCCCAGTACCAGCAGGATCACACCGACCATCAGCGCCCAGTTCACGGCGCCAATATAGATCTGCCCCTGCTCCGCGCTGGAGGTGTGCTGAATGTACATGCGCGGGATATAGCCCAGCTGGATCGCCTGGCGGGTCAGGGAGAACGCGCCGGAAATCACGGCCTGGGAAGCAATCACGGTAGCCAGGGTCGCCAGTACCACCAGCGGAATCAACGCCCAGCTCGGTGCCAGCAGATAGAACGGGTTACGCGCCGCCTCAGGGTTTTCCAGGAGCAAGGCGCCCTGGCCGAAGTAGTTGAGCACCAGCGCCGGCAGCACCAGGGCGAACCAGGCCCGGGCGATCGGCTTGCGACCGAAGTGGCCCATATCGGCGTACAGCGCCTCGGCCCCCGTCAGCGCCAGCACCACAGCGCCCAGAATGGCCACGCCCATGCCCGGATGAACCATGAAGAAACGCACGCCCCAGACCGGATTCAGTGCCTGCAGCACTTCCGGATGCTGGCTGATGCCATTGATCCCCAGCACGCCCAGGGCTACGAACCACAGGACCATCACCGGCCCGAACAGTTTGCCGATGCGGTCGGTGCCATGCTTCTGGATCAGAAACAGCGCCACCAGCACGATCAGCGCCAACGGCACGACCCAGTGCTCGAGCCCGTCGAAAGCAATCTCCAGCCCTTCTACCGCCGACAGTACGGAAATCGCCGGCGTGATCATGCTGTCGCCATAGAACAAGGCCGCACCGATCAGCCCCAGAATGACCAGGATCGTCCGCAGCTTCGGATAGGGTGTCGAAGCCCGCCGGGCCAGGGCGGTCAAGGCCATGATGCCGCCCTCGCCCTGGTTGTCGGCCCGCAGGATAAACAACACGTACTTGATCGAAACCACCCAGACCAGCGACCAGAAGATCAGCGCAAGAATGCCGAATACACCGTCGTGGTTGACCGGAACCCCGTAGTGCCCCGCGAATACCTCCTTCAAGGTATAAAGCGGGCTGGTACCGATGTCGCCATAAACCACCCCGACCGCCGCCACCAGCATACCCAGGGGCTTGGCCCCGGAATGCCCGCTGCTCACTGCCTGACTACTTGCCTGACCCATCAACCACTCCTACTACCCAGATCGGGGCTTCTTATAAAAGGCATGACATTCACGACACGCGAGCTTGCAAGACTCTCGTGAATGCCGTGCAGCATGCGCCTTTTTACTTACAGTTACAGACGTTCTGTTGACTATAAGAACCCGCCTCGGCGCAACGGCGCGAAGCATAGCGCAGCACTCGTCGTATTTCCCTGTATAAAGCTGGTCAAGTGCGCTGCTCATCGCTAGAATTGCGCACTTTTTGATCAGAGGCGCGCCAAGCGCCCGTCCGTCGCCGCAGGTTTAGCCAAACCGCCGAGCGACCCGACATCTATACCGAGGTTAGACATGTCCACCCCTACCGCGCCAGCCACTCCCAAGGTCGGCTTCGTTTCCCTGGGTTGCCCGAAAGCGCTGGTCGACTCCGAGCGCATCCTCACGCAACTGCGTATGGAAGGTTATGACGTGGTGTCCACCTACCAGGACGCCGATGTGGTGGTGGTCAACACCTGCGGTTTCATCGACTCGGCCAAGGCCGAATCCCTGGAAGTGATCGGCGAAGCCATCAAGGAAAACGGCAAGGTCATCGTCACCGGCTGCATGGGCGTGGAAGAAGGCAACATCCGCGAAGTGCACCCCAGCGTTCTGGCCGTGACCGGCCCGCAGCAGTACGAGCAAGTGGTCAACGCGGTGCACGAAGTGGTGCCGCCGAAGCAGGACCATAACCCGCTGATCGACCTGGTGCCGCCACAAGGCATCAAGCTGACCCCGCGCCACTACGCGTACCTGAAGATTTCCGAAGGCTGCAACCACAGCTGCAGCTTCTGCATCATCCCGTCGATGCGCGGCAAGCTGGTCAGCCGTCCGGTGGGCGACGTGCTGGACGAGGCCCAGCGCCTGGTCAAGTCCGGGGTCAAGGAGCTGCTGGTGATTTCCCAGGACACCAGCGCCTACGGCGTCGACGTCAAATACCGCACCGGTTTCTGGAACGGCGCGCCGGTCAAGACCCGCATGACCGAGCTGTGCGAGGCCCTGAGCACCCTGGGGGTGTGGGTCCGCCTGCACTACGTCTACCCGTATCCGCACGTCGACGAGCTGATCCCGCTGATGGCCGCCGGCAAGATCCTGCCGTACCTGGACATCCCGTTCCAGCACGCCAGCCCGAAAGTGCTCAAGGCCATGAAACGCCCGGCCTTCGAAGACAAGACCCTGGCCCGGATCAAGAACTGGCGCGAAATCTGCCCCGAGCTGATCATCCGTTCGACCTTCATCGTCGGCTTCCCCGGCGAAACCGAAGAAGACTTCCAGTACCTGCTGGACTGGCTGACCGAAGCCCAGCTCGACCGCGTCGGCTGCTTCCAGTACTCGCCGGTGGAAGGCGCTCCGGCCAACGACCTGGATCTGGAAGTGGTCCCGGACGAGGTCAAGCAGGACCGTTGGGAGCGCTTCATGGCGCACCAGCAGGCAATCAGCTCGGCCCGTCTGCAACAGCGCATCGGCAAGGAAATCGAAGTACTGATCGACGAAGTCGACGAACAGGGTGCCGTGGGCCGCTGCTTCTTCGATGCCCCGGAAATCGACGGTAACGTGTTCATCGACGGCGCCGGCGACCTGAAGCCGGGCGACAAGGTCCGCTGCCGGGTGACCGACGCCGACGAATACGACCTGTGGGCACAGGTCCTGTAAGGCGTAAAAAACCGCAAAAGCCCCGCTCTCTTCGCGAGATGCGGGGCTTTTTTACGTCTATCGTTTGCTCAGGGTCTTCCAGGATCACAGCACAGGAGCAGGCGGCATGCGCCATCACTCGGTCATCCATACCCCGAAACTCAGCGACTACCCGGAACTGACCCGGGTCTGGGAAGACTCGGTGCGCGCCACCCACGACTTCCTGCCGGACAGCTACATCGAATTGCTGAAAAACCTGGTGCTGAACCGCTACCTGGATGCGGTGATGCTGATCTGCACCCGCGACCAGCGCCAACGCATCACCGGCTTCGCCGGGGTCGCCGCCGGCAAGATCGAGATGCTGTTCATCGACCCCGCCCATCGCGGCCAGGGCTTGGGCAAACAACTGCTCAGGTATGCCATCGAACACCTGAACGCCGACGAACTGGACGTCAACGAACAGAACCCGCAAGCCCTGGGCTTCTACTTCAAGCAAGGCTTCGAGGTCATCGGTCGTTCCGAGCACGACGGCATGGGCCAGCCCTACCCACTGCTGCACATGCGCTTGAAGCAGCCGCAACAACAGGTGCTGCGCGGCTAATAGCCACAGCCGGCAAATGGACCCGCGATTAACCGGCGCCAGGCAGGTACAATACTTGCCCCCTTTTGCTACGGCCCTTGTCATGACCGACCCGATTCGTCTCTCCAAACGCCTCATCGAACTCGTCGGCTGTTCCCGCCGGGAGGCTGAGCTGTTCATCGAGGGCGGCTGGGTCACCGTGGACGGCGAGGTCATCGACGAGCCGCAATTCAAGGTCGACACCCAGAAAGTCGAGCTCGACCCGCAGGCCAAGGCCACCGCGCCGGAGCCGGTGACCCTGTTGCTGAACGTGCCGGCCGGCCAGGATGTCGACAGCGCCATGCGCTCGCTGGGCGCTGCCAGCCTGTCCGAGGAACACCGTTTCGGCAAACGCCCGCTCAAGGGCCACTTCCTGCGCCTGACCGCCAGCGCCGACCTGCAAGCCAACGCCAGCGGCCTGCTGGTGTTCACCCAGGACTGGAAGGTGCTGCGCAAGCTGACCGCCGACGCCGCCAGGATCGAGCAGGAATACCTGGTCGAGGTGGCCGGCGAGATGATCGAGCACGGCCTCAATCGCCTGAGCCACGGCCTGACTTACAAGGGTCGCGAGCTGCCGCCGGTCAAGGCCAGCTGGCAGAACGAAAACCGCCTGCGCTTCGCCCTGAAGAACCCGCAACCGGGCGTGATCGCCCTGTTCTGCGAAGCCGTGGGCCTGAAGGTCGTCGCCATTCGCCGCATCCGTATCGGCGGCGTGTCCATCGGCAAGGTGCCGCTAGGGCAATGGCGCTACCTGTCCGCCAAGGAAAAATTCTAGGCATCCCCCATTCAGGCGCTGCGCCGGACTGCAGCGCTCAACATGAACAAACCAGGACTTCAGACATGATTCATAACGATGTACTGCGCAGCGTGCGCTACATGCTCGACATCAGCGACAAGAAGGTCGTCGAGATCATCCAGCTCACCGGCTTCGAAACCAGCCTGAACGATGTGGTCGGCTACCTGAAAAAGGACGAGGAAGAAGGTTTCGTGCACTGCCCGGACGAGGTCATGGCGCACTTCCTCGACGGCCTGGTGATCTTCAAACGCGGCAAGGACGAAAGCCGTCCACCGCTGCCGATCGAACTGCCGGTGACCAACAACATCATCCTGAAGAAGCTGCGGGTGGCCTTCGAGCTCAAGGAAGACGACATGCACGCCATCCTCAAGGCCGCCGACTTCCCGGTGTCCAAGCCCGAGCTGAGCGCGCTGTTTCGCAAGTTCGGCCACACCAACTACCGCCCGTGCGGCGACCAGCTGCTGCGCAACTTCCTCAAGGGCCTGACCCTGCGCATTCGCGGCTGACAGGTTTTATCCCGAGCAAGCTCGCTCCTGCAGACAGCGTGCCGCTGTAGGAACAAGCTTGCTCGCGCAGCGGCATCAGCCCCGACAACGCGCTCGGGTTATCATGGCGCCCTTCCCCTGCCTCGACTCCAGACCATGACCTACAGCGTTTCCCCCATCGGCTTCGTGCGCTCCTGCTTCAAGGAAAAGTTCGCCATCCCACGCCAGCCGCAACTGGCCCCGGCGGCCCGCGGCGTGCTGGAGCTGGTGGCGCCCTTCGACCAGGGCGATGCGGTGCAGGGCCTGGAACAGGTCAGCCATGTCTGGCTGCTGTTCCTGTTTCACCAGGCGCTGGAAGACAAGCCGCGGCTCAAGGTCCGCCCGCCACGCCTGGGCGGCAACAAGTCCATGGGCGTGTTCGCCACCCGCGCCACCCACCGGCCCAATGGCATCGGCCAGTCGGTGGTCAAGCTGGACAAGGTCGAAGCCGATCGCCTGTGGATCTCCGGCATCGACTTGCTGGACGGCACGCCGATTCTCGATATCAAGCCCTACGTGCCTTACGCCGACATCATCGACGGCGCCAGCAACAGCATCGCCAGCCAGGCTCCTGAGCTGATTCCGGTGCGCTGGAGCGATTCCGCCCTGCAACAGGCCCACAGCCACGCCCAACGCCTGCAGGAGCCGCTGGTGGAACTGATCGAACAGTGCCTGGCCCAGGATCCGCGTCCGGCCTACCAGACGCCCACCCCGGAGCGGGAATACGGCGCGCAGTTCTGGGACCTGGACGTGCGCTGGCACTATCCGCGGCCCGGCCTGATCCAGGTCCTGGAAGTGGTGCCCGCGCGCTGAGCAGCCCCCCGGAAACGAAAAAGCCCGCGTTGCCTTCCCAGGCAACGCGGGCTTTTTTGTAGAGCGAGGGGCTTACTTCTCGACGAAGGCGCGCTCGATCAGGTAGTCGCCCGGCTCGCGCATCCGCGGCGAAACGGTCAGGCCGAAGCTGTTGAGCACTTCGCTGGTCTCTTCGAGCATGCTTGGGCTGCCGCACAGCATGGCGCGGTCGTCCTGCGGATTGATCGGCGGCAGGCCGATGTCGCTGAACAGTTTGCCGCTGCGCATCAGGTCGGTCAGGCGGCCTTCGTTCTCGAACGGCTCGCGGGTCACGGTCGGGTAGTAGATCAGTTTTTCCCGCAGCGCTTCGCCGAAGAACTCGTTCTGCGGCAGGTGCTCGGTGATGAACTCGCGGTAGGCGACTTCGTTGACGTAACGCACGCCATGGCACAGGATCACTTTTTCGAAACGCTCGTAGGTCTCGGGATCCTGGATGACGCTCATGAACGGCGCCAGGCCGGTACCGGTGCTGAGCAGGTACAGGTGCTTGCCAGGCTTCAGGTCGTCCAGTACCAGGGTACCGGTAGGCTTCTTGCTGATGATGATCTCATCGCCTTCCTTCAGGTGCTGCAGCTGGGAAGTCAGCGGACCATCGGGCACCTTGATGCTGAAGAATCGAGATGCTCTTTCTGGAGACGCCGGCGGTTTTCACCAGAAGATCCATGCCCGTGGCGGCGATGCCACTTTTGTAGATCAAC